>CAJXTP010000323.1 GCA_913061335.1 uncultured Loktanella sp. | reverse complement strand
AGATGTAGAGAGGTCTCGTGGGCTCGGAGATGTGTATAAGAGACAGGGCTAGAGCGTCTTGAGGGCACCGTTGTAACTGACGCTAAAGGCAGGTCGGTCAATTATCGTACAGTCGCCGAAGAGATGCGTGCGATCAAAAAGAAGATGAAGCACGAGAAGGCCGCCTACTACAAAACGCATGGCTTGAGGAAAAACGCGACGATAGAGCTTTATCTAGCTGGATGTGACGATGAGATGGTAAAAGCGGTCACAGGTCACTCTGGCGTGGAAATGCTAAAAAAATATGGCGGGCCGATCCGGCAAAGAGAGCTGGCTACCCGAGCTCAAGAGGCACGAAATCGCATGGAACGGAACAAGACCGAAACGTGAAAGTTTCAAAGCTTGTTTCAAAAATAACGGACAGGGAGCAAACGAATGACACAAGTCATTGATTTTATTGGAGGCGAGTACCGGAATCGAACCGGTCTACACGGATTTGCAATCCGCTGCATAACCTACCTGCCCACTCGCCACCTTGGGGCGGGATATATGATCGACTGGATAGGCGCAAGATACCAAAATTGACCTTTGGGCCGTTGCTGATCGCCTATGCATATGTCATGTAGATTGAGTAGGATTCTGAGAGAGAGTTTCGCGCGTGACAGACTTTACAGCCCGCCGCACCATGATGGTTGACACCCAAGTTCGCCCATCTGACGTGACAAAATTCCCCATTATCGACGCAATGCTGTCGATTCCACGCGAAGCGTTTGTCCCTGTGGGCCTGCGCGAAGCCGCATATGTTGGTGAAAATCTCGCGCTCGGCGGTGGCCGTGTCATGCTTGAGGCACGGACTTTGGGTAAGATTTTGGATGGCTTGGTGATCGAGCCAAACCATGTTGTGCTTGATTTGGGATGTGGCCTTGGCTATTCGACTGCCGTTTTGGCGCAGATGTGTGATTTTGTCGTAGCCGTTGAAGACGACGATACTCGCGCGACGATGGCCCAAGAAACATTGTCAGAGCACGGTGTCGACAATGCTGCTGTGATGACGGGGCCATTGGCCGAAGGGTCCGCTAAATCGGGTCCATATGATATTATTACTGTGCAAGGTGCTGTGGAACAGGTGCCCGCTGCATTGCTCTCGCAATTACGTGACGGTGGCCGCATCGCATGCATCTTTGCCGAGGGAGCGTTGGGTGTTGTGCGCATCGGCCATAAGGTCGACGGCATCGTGAATTGGCGCTTTTCGTTTAATGCGGGTGCGCCAATACTAGCCGGATTTGAAAAAGAAACTACTTTCGCTTTGTGATTAAGTTGTCTAGCCTCAGGCCGAGGCAAGCGGATCACGGCAAATCAGTATGACGTGAGGGACGCGCAATGAAATTTCGCAAATGTTTGGTCGTTATCGCTGCGATGGCAACACTGGCTGTCGCAACGCCTGCGCGGGCTGAAACGCTCGCGGATGCACTCACCTACGCTTACAACCATTCTGGCCTGCTTGATCAAAATCGAGCCCTGCTGCGCGCTGCGGACGAAGACGTTGCTCAAGCGGTCGCACGGACGATGCCCGTCATTAGTTGGGCTGCAAATGCGTCGATCAGTTCTCCACGGGCTGCAGGGGCCGACTTGATCGCTGCGACTGCCCGCATTTCCGGCCAGCTGACGATCTATGATAGTGGTGCGGGTCAGCTCGCTATTGAAGCTCAAAAAGAATTGGTTCTCGGAACCCGCCAAGCATTGCGTGGCATTGAGCAACGTATTCTGTTAGATGCCGTCAGTGCATACATGCGGGTCCGTGCAGATAGCGAATTTGTGGCCCTGCGCCAAAGCAACGTGCGCGTTATAACTCAAGAATTTCGCGCGGCGAAAGACCGTTTCGATGTGGGTGAAGTGACCCGTACTGACGTGGCCATGGCCGAAGCACGGCTTGCATCAGCGCGTAGTTTACTTGCGTCAGCCCAAGGCAGCCTCGCCCGATCTGCCGAGACATATCGCAATGCGGTTGGTCGATCCCCCAATGGGTTACGGCCTGCGCAGCCAGCACCTGTATCCAAGACAATTGCTGATGCCAAAGCTTATGCTGTGCGCAATCATCCGTCTGTTCTAGAGGTCCAGCATTCTGTTAGTGCGGCCGAACTTAACATTCGCCGTGGAGAGGCCGCGTTTAGGCCAATTGTCACATTGGACGGACAGTTTGGGATTGATCAGGATGGCAATATTGGTCGGCAGATTGGCGTCAATGTTAGCGGCCCAATTTACGCAGGTGGCGCATTGTCGTCACAAGTACGCCAGTTGATGGCCCGCCGTGACGCAGCTCGTTCCCAGATGCATATCGTCCGGCATAGCCTCGAGCAGCAGGTTGGTAATGCCTACAGCTTTCTCGACGTTGCACGCGCGTCTAGCGAAGCCATAAACCAGCAAATCCGTGCAGCGCGTGTTGCGTTTCGAGGCGTGCGTGAAGAGGCAACATTGGGTGCACGCACCACGATTGATGTGCTGAACGCTGAACAGGAATTACTCAATGCACAGGCTGATCTCATCGCTGCACAATCTGACGAAGTGATTGCCAGCTATCAAGTTTTGTCGACAATGGGCTTGCTGACGGCCGCACATCTGCGTTTGCCGGTACAACTGTACGATCCTGCAGCCTATTATAATCTTGTCAAAGACGCGCCAACGATTAAGTCTGATCAAGGCCAAGCCTTAGATCGTGTTTTGCGTGCAATCGGTCAATAGATCAAACCTTAACGGATCGGTTGTTTGAAATTTCATCTCGGGTTAGGTTGCAGTCGAGGCTAAAGCAGGTAAAAAAATGTCCGATCCGGTCACGAACGTCGAAATCGAAGATGTGTTGTCATCTATCCGCCGGTTGGTGGCCGAAGGTGATAAGACCCGTGTGGCCGTTGTTTCCCTTGAAAATATCGATCCTGCGCCGATGATATCGCCAGAACGGTTTGTGCTTACACCTGCGTTGCGTGTTGCTGAAACCCTGACGCCGCTGGCTGAAGAACCGACTATGCTGTCGCCCGAATCAGAAGCGCTAGCGGCGCAATTTGTTGCTCCGGCACCTGAGCCTTTGATATTG
>CAJXTP010000322.1 GCA_913061335.1 uncultured Loktanella sp. | reverse complement strand
TCTTAGGGTTCATGGATGCAACATCCAGAACTTCAGGCTTTTGAGCTTCCATACCGTGCTCAGTGCCCGGGAAAACGCGCAGGTGCGTCATTTGCTGGCGGGACAACTTGCCACCGGGCAGCATGCGCTGAACGGCTTTCATGATGATACGCTCTGGGTGCTTGCCTTCAAGGATCTCGGCTTTCGTCTTTTCCTTGATCCCACCGGGATGGCCAGTATGCCAGTAATAATTTTCATCACGCTTGTTACCGGTCATCTGGATTTTCTCACAGTTGATTACGATAATGTTGTCGCCCATATCCATGGACGGCGTGAAGGTTGGCTTGTGCTTGCCGCGCAAGCGCATTGCGATAACCGAAGCAAGACGACCCAAAATGATGCCTTCAGCATCAATAATGAACCATTTCTTGTCGATATCTCCAGGAGTAGCGGAGAAGGTTTTCATAAATCACCAATTCTTAAGGGGCCAGAAGCGACCCGAGTGTTCGATATGAGGCTTATAAAGCTGTTGCGTGACGGGTCAAGCGCACTTTGATCTATTTAACTGTTCAAATTCAGTGGCTTACAAATTAGGTATTAAAATACCCCATCATCCATCGATCGACTGGACCGGATTTCCCAACAAATCGTTCATATCACGCAGCGCTTGGATAAATAAGTCCTCGGACACGCAAGTATTCACCGCCAAGCGCACTGCGTTAGGCGCGCGCGCATTGGATAAAACGAATTCATCTGCAGGGCGGATCGCGACCCCACGCCGTTCGCAAGCAATTGCAAAACTCGACGCCCGCCACCCGCTGGGCAGTTCAAGCCAGATAAACGGCGCATCTGACCGCGACCGAAGCCGCCAATGGCCCAAAATATCAGCGGCCAAGCTCACACGGTAAGCTGTCCGATCTATCACGTCGCTGCGAACCTTTGCTGCAACACCGGAGTTGAGCAGGTCTGTACACACATCCAAAATTGGTTGGGCCACACCGTAAAACGAACTTTGCGCAACCTGCCGCAGCGATGTGCCCTGCCCCTTGGGGGCGACAATAAAGCCAAAGCGCAGCGCGCCACTGACGGATTTGGTCAGCGACGATAACAAATACGATTGTTCTGGAAGAATCTCGCGATATGCAGGCACATCCGTTGGTGAAATTGTGTAACAATCATCCTCAATGATCACCAAGCCAATGTGCTTTGCCAGTGCTGCAATTTCTGTCTTGCGCGCCAAACTGGTTTTTATGGTTGTCGGGCTATGGACCTCTGCTGCGGTTAGCAAAACCTGCCCGCCATGGAGCCTGTATGCTTCGGCAAGGGCTGCGGGTATGATCCCCTCATCATCCATCGCGATACCAACGACCTTTGCGCGTAACAGCCGTGCGGCGTGGCGTGCACCTGGATAAGCGAGCTCTTCGGTTAAAACCACAGGGTTCGGACCCGTCAGGACATTCATGAGTGAAAGAATGCAACAATGCTGGGCCCCATTTCCAAGAACGACATCATCTGCGCCAAAATCACCCAACCGGCGTATCCCCAACCACTGGGTTACCGCTTGCCGTGCTTCAAGGTCAGTTTGTTGCGTCGGATAGTTAATATGTCGTCGCTTATGCGCCTGCCCCAGCCGTATAATTGCGTCGTCAATCAAACGCCCTTGCCCGACATCAGGCACCCGACTACTACGAAAATCTGCGGTTTCTTCATCCACTTGATGGATCAACGGGTCCATTTTGGCGTGCGAATTATCGCCGCGCATTGCGACAAACGTGCCGCGCCCGACTTCTGCAACCAACAAACCGTCATCGGTCAACATACTGTATGCCCGCGCAACGGTCCCCGGCGTTACGCCAAGGCGGTAGGCCAAGTCGCGCACGGTCGGTAACTTTTCTCCACGCGGCAATGCACCCGCGTTCACCCCACGGCGAATAGCCAGCGCCAGCGCCTTATACTTAGAGCGCCCCGCATTAGACAAATCTGGCAGCCACTTTGTATCGGTTACAATCATTTAATAGACCTACAATTTCGAATATTGTATCCGTAATTTACGGCATTCCGCCGCATTGTGTCAATACAATTCAGGAGATACCCGATGTCACACGCTCTCCAGCCTGCGCAAATCGCAGTGCTAAACCAACATGCTCAATTGCCTTTACTGGCAAATATTGCGGTACGTTTTGCTGTGGCTGTGACTAAATGGGAAACGCGCCGCAAAACCCGCCACGCGTTTAAACATCTCGACAGGCATTTGCTTGTTGATATCGGCGTGGATAAATCAGCGGCTGACGCTGAGGCATCCAAGCCATTCTGGCAGGACTAATACCCCTGCCTCTTCCTGAACTGGGCCGGTTTATGCCGGCCCCCTTTTTTCATTTTGGCGGAATTGCATAGGTCAGTGATGCGCGCGCAACCGGTTCGGCGGTGCCCTCACTATAAATAAGGGCGTCACCAACCGCGAGAACGCGCCCCAGTTTGTGCAACACAACGTCGCAGATTAGATCCACGCCCGCCGCTGGTTTGCGCATGAAATCAATGCTGCAATTGGTTGTTACCGCCAAGGCCTCGGGACCAATCCGGCTAAGGATCGCCAAATACATGCCCACATCGGCCAGTGCAAACATTGTAGGCCCTGATATCGTGCCACCGGGGCGCAAATGTTGATCTGCCGTTATCAGCTTCACGCGCACACTCTTTGGCGTGACATCTAAAACTTGGAAATCCGCATGTACTTGCGGGAAAACCTCGATCAGAAACGCCTGCAATGCGTCCACATCCATTTTGATATCCACGGCTTTCCTCCTGAGATGTCTTTGGCTAACCTGCCCGCAACACAATGCAAAGGGCAAGACCATGGTACTGATCACACGCGAATACTTAGACGGTGTATGCCGGATCACGCTAAACGCCCCTGCCCGCTTAAATGCCCTCAGCGACGCGATGATCGCAGCGCTTCACGCCGCGTTGGATGACATCGCAATTGACCCAATGGTCAAAGCGGTCATCATTGCGGCCGCAGGCAAGGCGTTCTGTGCTGGTCATGACCTGAAAGAGATGCAAGCCAAACGCTGTCTCTTATACACATCTGACGATGCCGACGAATAGAGAGG
>CAJXTP010000321.1 GCA_913061335.1 uncultured Loktanella sp. | reverse complement strand
CAGCGATTTTTCCTGTCTTGCCAATTTCAGCTTTGCAGGCAGTTGGGATAATATAGCGTCAGTGCTTTCCGTCATACCGGAAATTTGCGTCAATTAGGCCAGATGGTCAAGTGAAGAACATGCGCCTTCCCCCACAAATGCACGCAGCAGGAGCTACCAAGAAATCGGCCAAACCAGTGATCGTAGATCTCGGGTAACAATGCGTTATTATACGCGCGCAATTTTACTTTCGATGTCTATTTCGGCCTAGCAATCGCGTTAACAAATGTAATGTCGCAGAAATATGATGGACCACAGCAACCCATCGGTCGCGAAAGTCCGAGGGCCGATATCTTGGCCAAAGTGAGCCGCCGAGAGCGGGCATTCGCTGTAACCTAAACTGAGGTCTGCTGCGCAGACAAATCGGACTTTTGCAGATGTGGCAAGTGCTTACGCAGAAAACGTTCGCATGTTCAGCAGAGCATATTCGGCAACGCAACGGATTTCACCAGACCGGCCATTCGATGGGGTCAGAACCCGCCGAATTCAATCCGGCTATTTGCTGCATAAGAAACCAAGGACCTCTTTAGAATTCAACTGACGTTTTCCTCGACCAAGGTATATTCAGCTAACGTTCTGGCTTGCGTGAAACACTTGAATTTCTAACCAACACCCCGAGGGGCAGCGGGTCGATCCAACACTTCGACCCTCCGCATGCGCTTTGGCGCTTTAGAGGTGGTCCTATTTTTTCGACCAGTTTGCAGCCAACTCAAGGTGGATCAGGGCTTCATTTAGGCTGCTGAACTCATTGGGTCGGTTTTCTAGTCATAGGCTTCATCTGAGTGCCAAATTGCGTGCGTGTAATGTGGCCGTTCGGCGTTGTAATACGCGATCCATTTTTCAATCCCGGAGTGTTTCTGAACCGGTTTCAAATGCACTGAGATAGATGCATTCATATTTCAGTGAGCGCCAAAGTCGTTCGATCATCCGGTTGGCTGATAGTACAGCTTCGAGCGCGACAGCGACAACATCTGGCATTGCCGCCGCAAACTGATCCTCAGGTGGTTCCGTTCAATGCACATCTTCCTGCGATCTTTGCGTCGGCGTCCCGGGCGCGTTTCAAAACATCGCGCTCCACCGCCAACTGACCAATCTTTCCCTCTCAATGATTGCAAGCAATCACCTGCCGGTAATAGATGCACACTATATTTCTGCGATAGCTCCGCCATTGTCATTTCTTCGCGGATCGCTTCAAGCGCAACCTTGGCCTTGAAATCCCCCTCTCATCGTTTCCAAGAAAACGATTGCCGGGCAGTGGACGAATGGGTCTTTCGTTTCGTCATCTTGGATCATCTCTGTCACAGGTTGATCCACATAAACGACTGGTCGGAATTCACGCGACCACCTTGGTTCAGGTCACAGCTGCAAATCGCTACATATACGGTAACCAATTTTGATCTACTTCCCCCACATCATCGCGATATCTAGGTGAATTTTCGGAACAGTTTTGTCTGATCGAACATGTCTTCCAGCTCTTCCAGACGATCTTTGGTAACGTCCCAGCTTAAGTTTTGAACGGAGGAGATCAAAGTCTCTAACAACAACAGTGGAATAGCGGTAGAATCCCATGCGGATGGAACGACGATACGGCTACTAAAACTGATTTCGGCCAACTGATGAATTGGAGATCGCCACTGATCTGTGAACAAAATCACTTTGGCACCCTTGGCATGGGCCATTTCGGCCAATTTTAGCGTGTTATTCTCATATCGGCGCATGTCGAAAATGATGAATACATCGCCTTCTTTCACGTCCAACAAATAGTGCGGCCATGCATTTGATGTCGATTGAATGTGGGTAAGTTGCGGTCGAATAACCTGCATGTGCAGGAACAAATACTCGGCCAAGGTATGTGTGATACGGCCACCTACGATATAGAGATGATGATTGGCGTCGGCAATCAACTCACAAGCCCTATCAAAATCCTTTGGATCGATTTGGCCCAATGTGTACCGGATATTGTCGATAACAGCGTCTGTGAATCTGTTCAAAAGGTGCTCTGATGGTGCACCTTCGGCCCACGTGTCGTGTTTTGCGATGGGGTTTTTTGCCTTAGCTTTCAGCTCTTCACGCAGTTCAGCTTGAAATTCAGGATACCCCTTATAACCAAGTTTTTGGACCATCCGCGAAACGGTTGGTACAGATACCTTTGCATCCTTTGCCAATGCGCTAAGCGGGCCAAGGCCGGAAGCTGGGTAGTTTTCCAGGATCAGATGCGCCAACTGTCGTTCCGCTCGGGTCAAGCCTTCCAATCGTGATTGAATGCGATCCGAGATGGTAAGTGGGATTTCGGTCATTGGTTACGTCTCCATTTTGATAGAAAATATATCAACAAACTTAAGTATGGTATATTATTTTCATTATTCTGTTGACAGACACCTGTTTTGGCAACACGTTTATCAGGCAGGGGGATACATGACGCAAGCTGGCTTAGATACTTTGGAGAAGACCGTCTTGGTGGCAAACGCTGCTGGATCGTCCTCAGTCGTGCTTGTTTGCGAGCATGCCTCCCACCAGATACCTCATTCGTTTAATGGGTTGGAGTTGTCCCGAGAAGCTGGCGAAAGCCATGCGGCATGGGACCCAGGTGCTATGGCCGTCGCAAAGCAATTGTCTATTGGCCTGGACGCCGTGCTGATCGCGAGCAAAGTATCGCGATTGGTTTATGACTGTAACCGGCCACCAACTGCGGCTGATGCGATGCCGTCACGCAGTGAACTTTTTGATATTCCGGGCAATAAGAACCTGACTCAATCGGAGCGAGACGAGCGCGTTGAAGCATTCTACCGGCCGTTTCAACAGGCATTGCACAGCATGGTTCAACGGATCTCAAACCCGATCATTATTACGATCCACAGTTTTACACCTGTCTATCATGGCCAGATGAGGTCCGTAGAAATCGGTATTTTGCATGATACCGACACAAGATTCGCCGACGCGATGATGCATACCGCCCCTGCGCACACAACTGCCAATGTTCAGCGTAACGACCCCTACGGGCCGGAGGACGGTGTGACCCACACACTAAAAGAACATGCGATCAAAGATGGTCATTTGAATGTGA
>CAJXTP010000320.1 GCA_913061335.1 uncultured Loktanella sp. | reverse complement strand
CTCTCTTATCAAATAACGCTATTTGGACCCATAAGCGCTGACGTCAGACAGTGCGCCAGATCGTTGTTGGTGATAATGGATTTAAGTGAGAAACTCCCGATAGAGACCTATTGCTGAAAATTATTTCAATTTTTTGCCACGAAAATCCATAGTGAATTTGCGTTGCAGCATCGCGTTGGTGTCTCCTTTGGGCCAACCATCAATGCTACCATGAGAGTTTGAACAACGTCACGCCGTCGGACGTCTACTTCGGACGCGACAAAGCCATTCTACAACAAAGGGAAAGGATCAAACGAAAGACGCTTCAATCGCGCCGCTTGCATCACAGCACGCGCGCCGCATAATGCAATCAACCAAATGAGCCGAATTCTCTCTTAGTTTAAGCCACCATTGGTTCCAAAAACCTTGACGACGGACACTCTGTTGGCAACGTAATCGCCAATTTGACCGCTGTGTATTTGCCCTGAGCTAATTTTGGAATGTATCTGCACGCATCGCAATTAAGTTTTTCTGTGTGTCAGTGCCCTTGTAAGATGGATATGAGGAAGGCAAACCTAATGACGAATAGTGCATTGAAGCAGTTCTTAGAGCATCCATTCCACGGGGAAAAAACCGATTATTGCAAGTGAGATTTGCGTTAGCCAACTTGCACCCGGTTCTTCCTGATAAACAACTATTTCACCATCTGCGACATTTTCTTGCCAAATCATTTTTCCTTCCGGGGTCAGTTTTGGCTGGTAACTGATGGAAGCAATCGGGCCATCAAAACTTGCCGATAAACCTTTCGCAATAGTAGGGCTGTCGATAAGGAAACCCATCTCACAATTAAGCAGTGCGGACCGTGGGTCGAAGTTAAATGAACCAATAAACACCCGCTCTTGATCAACTGAAAACGTCTTTGCATGTAGACTTGCTCCGGACAAACCGAGAGGTAGGACTTGTAGGTCACTTTCTATATTTTCGCGCCGCAATTTCAGCTCAAACAGATCAACACCAGCTTCTAAAAGTTCACGACGGTAACGGCTGTAACCTGAGTGAACCAAAAACACGTCTGTCGTATCTAGCGCGTTAGTCAATATTCGCACGTCGACTCCATTTTGCACCAGATCGGAAAAGAATGCTGTCCCGTTCTTCCCAGGAACGAAGTATGCAGAGGCGAGATCGAGGCTACCACTGACGCCACCAAGTATTCTAAAAAGACGCGAAATCATAAGTTGGTCTTGGCTTGCTATCCCTTGGCCCTTTGCTGGATCGTCCGCGACCACTTGCACCCGTGTCCACTCAAGACTTACTCCATCGGCTAGTATTCGCTTCATGCTGATGATTGACTCTTCGGCAACTTCATCAGCTGCAGCGGAGGATTTGACTGCCTCCAACCGCGCATCAAAAGATGCCTGCGTCCCCTGCCCATCAATAATTCGCTCGGCCTCAAATACAGAAGGTGAGTTCCAATACGCATCAAACACCGCGGAAGTTTCGGCTACAACTGCACCGGTCGCGATAGCATCTAGATCTATGTAGAAAATATCTTCGCCAACTCGAAAGTACTCGTCCCCGATGTTGCGGCCACCAATAATTGCGAATGCGCCGTCTGCGACCATCGACTTGTTATGCATGCGCCGGTTCATGCGAAAGAAATCGACAATGTAGCCGAGCATCTTTGGACGACGCACGGTCGATGGATTGAAAATACGTATATCAAAGTTGTCCTGCGCGTTGAGGGCTGCAAGATAGTCATCCATGCCTGGGACACCGTTATCATCCATAAGAAGACGGATACGCACACCGCGCCCTGCTGCACGCTCCAGCGCGCCCAAAAGGAGAATGCCAGATACATCGTCGTGCCAGATGTAATACTGCGCATCCACTGAGACCTCTGAAGCATCGATAAGTGCCAATCGGCTTGCTAGCGCGTCGTCTCCTCTTGCCAGTGGCATTATTCCAGTCATTTCGTCTGAATGCGCCGCCACACCGCGGATCATGAGGTTGCCAAGCAAAGTTTCACTGGATGCGGCGATTGCTTTGCTTATTGGTCTTCCGGCGAGGTCAGTAAAGGAAACAACAAGCGCAAAGCAATTACGCAGATTGCTAAGCCTGCGACGAGAAACGAAAAGTACCTGAGGAAGAGTTTCAAAGGATCACCATGTTTTGAAGAGTGCTAACATAAACAGAAGAAAAGGGAAATATTCCTTATAAATCGGCCTGCTGCTGGGCCGATTGCCGGTCTTTTTTGGGAAAGATTGACCAGGACATATTATGACTTGGCAATTAGCAGCTTATTGCCGCACTGCGGACCTCTATGCAAACCGCAGCGAATGTCGGTACTCTGCCAAATTGATGTTGATTGTCACTTACGGCCCAAACTGCCGTTCACGCACACTCTCGATGCTGCGACGCAGCTTCCCGGAAGTGGTCATTGGAACAGGTGCGCAGCATTTCGACACAACTGAGGTCCGTTATGCGGACAAAGCTGCCTTCTAAGGTGGTATTAGGAAGGACTGCATCCGGCTAAAAAGCGGTCCTTGATTGTATCATTCATTGCGCGTTGCTGTTTTCGCAAAGCAGCTACGTAATTCGCTGTTCGTATAGCCGTTGTTGGTGACGCCCGAAAACAATCGGGCGCCAACTTTTTATGCTTGTTCAGCGGGTTCGCTTTTTGGCGCAGAGGCCGACGTATCAGTGACGTCTAGAATGTCGTTGGCAACTCCGGCCAAGCCATTCTCGAGACTGATCCCAAGCTCTTTGCCAAGCGCCTGCATCGCTGGCATTTGGAGCGCCATGCCAAGCACTGAGTCGAGCGCTTGATTGACGGGTGTTCCACCATTGCCATTGCCACTCCCCCCGCCACCGACGCCAGCATTGCCCATACCAGTAACCTGATGGATTTTGATCGAGTCGATCTTTTCGGCTGGGCGCACCATTTCTGCAATGATCGCAGGCATGGCTTCAAGGCTCGCCAACCGGATTTTCATGGCAATAATCTCAGAACTCAGCTCGTTCTCAGAATTAGCAATCGCTGTTTGACCTTCAGCAGTTGCTAACAAATCAGCCTTCTTAGCCTCCGCGCGGATAGTAATTGCGCCTGTCTCTTATACACATCTGACGCTG
>CAJXTP010000319.1 GCA_913061335.1 uncultured Loktanella sp. | reverse complement strand
GCCCCGTGTTAAGGATTGCATCTGCGGGCACATCTGAATGGGTGGTCTCGATGATATGGGCGTCTGCGTTCAGACTGCGGATGATCTGACACGCGGCCTCAACTTGGTGGGATGTGGCGTCCGCGACCTTGTTCAACACAACAACATCCGCGAATTCGATCTGTTCGACCAACAGGTTCACCAACGTGCGCTCGTCGTCTTCACCAAGCGCCTCGCCCCGGTCGCTCAGGAATTCGTGGCTGGAATAATCCCGCAGTAAGTTCACGGCGTCCACGACGGTGACCATCGTATCAAGGCGCGCGACATCAGACAGGCTTGCACCATGTTCATCGCGAAAATCGAAGGTGGCAGCGACGGGAAGTGGTTCGGAAATTCCAGTGGATTCGATCAGCAGGTAATCAAAGCGCCCTTCCGCCGCTAACCTGCGCACCTCGGCCAGTAGGTCATCGCGCAAGGTGCAACAAATGCACCCGTTCGACATCTCGACCAGCGTTTCATCCGTGCGGCTCAGCTCTGTATCAGCGCGCACGAGATCCGCGTCGATGTTCACTTCGGACATGTCATTGACAATAACCGCAACACGCAGCCCATCGCGGTTGTTCAGGACGCGGTTGAGGAGTGTGGTTTTACCGGCCCCAAGAAAGCCGGATAGGACGGTGACAGGGAGCTTTTGGGTCATTGGGGGCTTATCCTTAAGCAGTTTCGGCGGTTTGGTGGGCGCGCAACATGTCGAGGCTGTAGACAAGTTCGGCGCTGGTCATATCGCGGGCAATGACAACGATGCGCGATTGACGATCCTTGCCCTGCCAATCGTTCAGGGGCACCGGAGGGTCAAAGAGATGCTGCACACCGTGGAACACGAACGGCGTTTCAATGCCGATTAGATGTACGATGCCTTTCACGCGCAGGATGTCGGGCCCACGCAGCATAATGAGCGTGTCGAGCCAACGATCAAACACATCATCAGGAATGGGTTCGTTCAGGATAATGGACGCCGATCCGATCCGCGCATCATGTTGCGATACAGGCGCGAAAGGTGTGGCTGACGGAGCGAAGCCGGACAGGTTTTCAAGAGGATCACTGGGCACGGTTGGCGTCAGCCACGCTATGGCCTGATCAGATGTTCCCTGATGGCGCATACCGCTTAAATCCCAGAGGGCTGTAATTGGCACCACACCACGATCCGCCCGCAAAATGTCCGCAGTTGGATTGAGTGTTCGCAGCCGTATTTTGAACGCGCTTGATGTGCTCTCGGACACCAGATCGGTTTTACTCAGGACGAGTAAATCCGCCATCGCGACTTGCGAAACGGCTTCGAACTGGCGGTTGAGCGTGTCCAGACCTGTTGCTGCATCCACCACCGTGACAACCCCGTCTATACGGAAGTTCTTTGCCAGATAGGTGTCCAACAAGAACGTCTGTAGAATTGGTGCGGGGTCTGCGAGGCCCGTTGTCTCGATCACGACACGGTCGAATGTCAAACGGTCTTCTTGTCTGCGGGCTGCCAAGTCTTGCAGGGTGCGCGATAGGTCGCCGCGAATGGAACAGCACAGGCAGCCCGATTGCATCAAGACGATATCTTCGTCCACGGCCTCGATCAGGTCGTGATCAAGTCCGGCTTCGCCGAACTCATTCACAATGACAGCGATCCTTGGTCCGGTTGCATTGGTTAGGATCGCATTGAGGAGTGTGGTTTTTCCCGCACCAAGAAAGCCTGTCAGCAAGGTTACCGGGAAGCGGGTATCTGTGGCGTCCAAGTTATCGGTCATTCTGTTCCAGCTCATCATTTTGTAATGTTATGACATAACGCTAAATGAGAAGTCAAGACGCCTCAATCCAAGTAGGGCAACAACATTCCGATGCTGATGGCGATGATCAGGACGCCTCCAGTCACGTGCAGTGTTGCCGAGACGGCCTGCATGGCCTGGTGATCCCGCGCCCCAAGACCGGCCAACCTCCGAGCGGCGACGCCAGAGGTGACAACAGACAAGTTAAACGCGGCGGTCCCGAGACCCATCGTGATCACGGCAAGACATCCAACGGCGAAAGCATCGAACCGAGACGCGATCACCAGTACAAATAATGCACCAGTGCAAGGCCTCATCGCGATGCTGGCGATCAAAGCGACCGCGTCGCGCGCCGATGTAAGTGTTGCTATTTCCTGGATGCTTGGACCATGTGCATGGCCACAACAGCCGTGCGCAGCCTGTTTGGCTTGGCCCATTTTGTGCCAACTACGTGCGCCGCGAAATACTAACACAACCCCGATCGCGGCAATTGCCGCGTAACTTGCGGGGGCGAGCCAAGCCTCTGTGAGATCGGCCAGATCAGCGGAACCAATTTGCAAAACAAAATAGAGGCCGCCGACCAAAAGGATGGCCGTCGCCGCCTGCGCCAGACTGGATATAACCGTCAATATGCTCAACCGTTTTAGGGTTGCGCCACTCGCCAGGGCGGCTCCGCCGATTAGCACTTTCCCATGACCCGGTCCAAGGGCGTGGAAGAATCCATATGCCGCTGTCGCACTGCACAAAGTCCAGACGGCCCTCGGATCGCCGGCCTGAATTCCCCTGAGGGCACCTGCCATTGCATTTTGGAACGTGCGTTGTTCGCCAGCTGCCCATTGTTGAATGTCGAACCACGGCACAAAGCTCCACGCGGCGGCACCGGCAGCGAAGATGCATAAAACGATGGGACCAAACCTTAACCACATGTCAGGCGCACCTCATCAGAGAAGAGGCGTCCGACATTCTCTTGCGTGGGTGCCTCTTCCCGCCCCAGTGCACTAAGCTTCTCCTGCAAGGCGTTTTCTGCGGCATTCGGTTCAAACGGCACGATCTGCGCCTGACAGTTTTCAGGCAGATCGATGGGGTCCATCGCGGGCAGAGTGGTATAGGCGTAGAAAAAAACGGGGTCGTAAAGACGTAGAAATGCGGGCGCACCTTCGATCCTGACGGGCTGTGACAATGGTAGATCAAATGAAACTTCAACCTGATTGTTCTCAAGCGTGACAGCAGCGGCTTCGGGTCGCCCCAGTGGATAGTCTTGCCCGCCGACCTCAAGGTAGACATCGCCCTTGTATTCAGGGTCCCAGTTGGTTTCACCGTCTATAAC
>CAJXTP010000318.1 GCA_913061335.1 uncultured Loktanella sp. | reverse complement strand
GGGCTCGGAGATGTGTATAAGAGACAGTTCGTTGATTTTGTAGGTTTAGGCAGCGATTACCTGCTCGTCTAAGTGCCGGCGGAGGCCCAAAAGCAAAAAGTATGCCATCTTCAAGTCATCGCTGTCGCGGGTAGACCGTCTACGCGATACGCTTGCACTTGCCACTTCGATTAAGCCGCCATACGAAGCGTAAATCACGTCGTCCAATCGGCACCATTCTCCTTTAAAGTCGTCGCCATATTCAAATCTCACATCAATGACTTCGCACCGATCTGCTGCGATTTTTATACCGTCGAACCCCATATCCCGAAGGGTTTCAAAGCCTTTAACTTTGGCAATTAGCCAAACGCCGTGGGAGAAAAGATTGAAACTTAGTTGATCGATATCGAATATTGCGTCGTCTTCATCACAATACTGTTCAGCCGTAATACCAATTGGGATGCCTAAATCGCTAAGGGTGTCAAATAAGCTCTGTATGCTGTCTGATCCTTTCGGGGACATAAAGTCTTTGAATTGGATTTCTGGGATTTTTGGTGTATCGTTGGTCATGTTCATTTCCTTTTATTTGAACATTCTAAAATGCGGGGTGGTATTAGTTGGTAGCTGCGCCACCCCGCGACTAAGGGCTTAAGTGCCCGTCACTTTCCACTGCGGGAAAGTCCAGCGGACCTGCTTATCAAGCTGATCCAACATTTTGTTTAGTTTCACCGCTTCTTTCAATGCGGTGGCTCTATCGCTTTGCTGCGGGTCTTCTAATTCCCTGAGCCGGTCGTTGATCTCTCTCCTCAGGTGCGTGTTCACTATTCCAGAGAGTGTCACTGCCGCATCGAGCAAGCAGCCGATCATCACTTCAGCTCTACCGATTGCACCAGAAGCATTGCCGAACGGATCTTCTGCGCCCGCAATAGTGTGTGGCAGGGCTGCTTTGAGCGGACCACGGTCGTCGTCAAAAGTAGGTGCGACAATACCGGCAAGTCCGAGTGCTAATTCAAAGTCAGTTGCATTTGGATCGTTTTCGAAAGTTTCTGAAAATAGTCGCTTTGATACCTCGGCTGTATCGAAGCTACCGGTTTTTAGGTCGGCCCGTTGTTGTTGCTTCAGTCGATCGCGATAGGCTTTTTGTTTTTCGGCGGGCGTAAGTGCCATCATATTTCTCCTTCTAATAGAGTAACGTTTACGGTGTTACCGTTACTATGTCCAGAGAAAAGTTTTGGCGAAGCAAATTACGACATCGTCATTCCCAAACCAGCAGGCAGATCGGTTTTGTGGTCAGATCAGTCATGCCCTGATCAGGCGTGTCAGCGAGGTGAGGCAATTTACGCGCGACTACTTTGCGCAGCGCGGCACCGTTCCCGCTATAACTGAATTACCGTCCGTAATCGCGCTCTTCAAAAGGAAACCAGATGTCCAATTTGCAGTCATCGCTGTCGCAACCACACTCTCCGAACCACAATCATATCCAGCAGACAGCTGGCAAATCGGGCTCGTTTCCAGAGGCTAAACCGGACGTTATCCCTCAACAAAATAAGGAACGATCATCGCTCAGCGCGGTGTCCCGTGTAGTAAGGAATGAAACCACACCAACCAAGACACAAGCACAAGCAACAACCAAGACCCTATCAGCACAAGAGACAGGCACTGAACAGCTGGGTAAACTGATAGCCACGTGGTTTGATAATAACCCGTGGCACGCAGTAAGGATCAAGAACGCCCATGCCTACCTCAATAAACGTTGGAGAGACCTGTCCAAGGTAGAAAAATGTCAGCGCGGATTTCAGTATGCAGCAGAAACCGAAGGCATAGCGCTGTCTCTCAACTTTTCGGATATGATAGAGACACGAGCCCAGGAGCATGAAGATCCGGCAGCATACATGAGTGATCGTGTAGCTACCAAGCTGCGTAAGCACGGGCTTGCCGGTCTTCCTTTTGCTTTCGTTCTCGAGTTTTCAAAAGAAGGAAAGTTTCATGCGCATGGTGTGATCGTGCCAATGGGCAAGTCTCTCCCAACAATCAAGAAGGTTTTTCGTGAAGCAGGTGGTCGAGACTTGGAAAAAGGTGTGGCACGTCAGCTGATGACGAAACCGCTCTTTGGTGGTCAGGGGTTTCATCGATATGCGCGGAAAACTCGTAAGACTACCATTGTGGTTCTGGAAGGCCGTCGTTTTGCCATTATGAACCGATCTTTGAACGCGGTTGCGCGGGATTATCATGAGAACAACCGGCCAAAGGAGAGGTGTTCCTTGGGATTGGTTGTGCCGGAATAGGCGATGACTCTCCCGGCAGATGCGACCCGACCTTGCAGGACCACTTCACACTTGCGTCCCGCAATGACTCACCAGTGGCGTTGCAAGGGGCCTTAGGATTCTATCGTGACTCCGATCCAGGTAAGGGCGGCCCAGAATGCGATGCGCACGCTAGGGCGCTCCCAGGGGGCATGATGCCAATACTTCATCAGTCGTCACCTTTTAGAAAGACGCATTCAGGAGTTCTGAAAAAAGAATATCGGCAAGATGCACTCGACGCTGATATGGATAGATTTAGAAATTTCGGCTGTATAGCTTTGGGGCAAATTACAAAGGAACATCAATTGTATGACATAATTCCGGACATTCATGGACAAGCACTAAAGCTGAAGGGTGCCTTAGGCGAGCTTGGATACCGCGAGCGAAATGGTGCATGGCGCCACAGCGATCCGGCCCGCCATGTAGTCTTTCTTGGCGATTTCATTGACCGCGGCCCCAATAATAGGGAGGTCATCCAAATTGTCAGGTCGATGCTCGACGCAGGGACTGCATCTGCCGTCATGGGTAACCATGAACTCAATGCCATCCATTTTCATACAGATTCTACAAATGGACCACTAAGGGCGCACGACCCGAAGAATGTGGATCAACATGCGTCGTTCCTACGAGAGTTTCCTCTCAATTCTGCAGAGGCGAGGGACGCGATCGACTGGATGGTATCATTGCCGCTTTATCTCGAGTTTGGAGGGTATCGTGCCATCCATGCGTGTTGGAATGATGCGGACATGCACGCACTTAAAAAGGTGACTAACGATGGCACTTTAACCAAGGATCAATTCATTAGGGCTGCCGACGACAGCGATCCACTCTTCGATCTTGTTGAGAC
>CAJXTP010000317.1 GCA_913061335.1 uncultured Loktanella sp. | reverse complement strand
TGTAGAGAGGTCTCGTGGGCTCGGAGATGTGTATAAGAGACAGCCTTCTAAACTCGTTTAGCCGCCGCAGCCGCCGATGGTGACTTTGACAGTCACGGATGCACGCAAGAACGACCCATCAGGCATTGTCGCGATTGCAACAACGTCTTGTGTCTTAGCCAAGCGGATGCGTGTTGCACCAGTTTGAGACCCTGCAAGCGGACCAAAGTTGAATGTCGCAACCGCTGGCGTCGGATTGCCCGATGCAAACAACGCGATCGACGTCGCACCAGGGGCGCTAACCTCAACCGGAACGGTGTTGCCGTTCTCTGCAATTTCCGGCGCCGTCAGCGTGATGCCGGCGTCGCTGGTTTCAGCACCACCAGTGATGGCCATGATTGCATCGTCAGTTAAGCTTGCGAATGCAGGAAGTCCCGCAAGTGCAGCAGTGGCGAATGAAGCGGATCCCAAGATCAGCATTTTGCGGCGTGTAAAGGCCATGTTTCTCACATCTCCAAAGTTAGAGTTCATGTTATTCTGAAAGCGTCTGTAGGTACGCTACGATGTCTTCGACCTGCTGGGCCGACAGTACTGTTTTCCCGGCGAATTTCTTCAATGTCCGGTCGGCCTCAACCCCGTTATAGAACGCAGGCATAATCGTGTCCGGGAACATCATTTTCGCATTTGAAACGATCCCGCGCAGTTCTTCTGCAGTCCAGCGCTCTGAAACGAAATCAAGCGGTGGGCCTACTTCGCCGTGAAACGACTGCTCAGGAATTTCGGAATTCGTATGGCAAGCAAGACAGTTGCCCTGCTTACGATTGATGAATGCAGCGCGTCCTGCAACAGCGTCGCCAGCAACACCAGTTAAAGACGCAAGAACTGCACCGTCACTAAAAATGACATCACTTGAAGCGACGTCTTCAGCGGCAACCAATGTCGGTCCGACGCACACAACGAGCGCCGCGAGTAGTTGATTTTTCATGTGTCCTCCCAAAGACCAATTATCACTTGTGGTATACCGTAGCCTACCAAATAGGATTCTTGCAATGATAAATTCAATAAATTGAATTTACGAATAAGTTAGCTCTCTTTGGCTGCTTATTGCTGCGCTGCAAATTTGCGCGCGTGGTATTTTTGGAAACTCTCGTCCCCAAGGTATCCTTGCTCGACAACCCAGTTAAGCATGTTGAACGTTGTGTGCCGCCCGAACGCGCCGGGCATAATGGCGACTGCCACTTGGTCGGCAGACACCTCCGCGTCGACTTCAGTTGGAAAGAAAAGGATCGTCGGCGTGAACAGCGCGTTCCAGTGCCGGACCATGTCTTTTTCTGGCAAAGTCGTGCCATCAAAGTCAGTTACCTCGAGATCGCCGAACATATTGATCTGCACAACAAAGTAGTTGTCGTGAATATATTGATCGATTTCTGGCACGACAAACACTTCTTCGTGCATCTTTTTGCAATAGATACACCCGCGCTGTTCAATGATGATCATCAGGCGTTTGCCTTCTGCATTCGCCTCGGCAAGGTCCTCGCCCAAATCTTTGAATGTCTCACGCATCCAGTCCGTTTTGTGCAGTCCGTCGTCGCCAAGCGTGGCGGCAAACAGTGGCGCCGCGAATATAACAGCAATCAATGTTGCGAATAGTCTTTTCATAACGAAGATCCTTTCTAGAGCAGAAACCAAATGTCGGGTGCCGCTGTCAGCATCCATTGCGCGATGTAGTTAACCGTGTTCGTGCCGATAAGAATACCAAAGATGATCAGCAGCACTCCCATCAGTTTCTCGATCACGCCAAGGTATTTGCGGAATGATTTCATCCACCGCATGAACGGCCCAATGAACAGCGCAGCCACAACAAACGGCAACGTCATGCCGATGCCATAAGCCAGCAAAAGCAACGCACCTTGCGCTGTCGTTTCTGACCCACCCGCCATGAACAAAATTGCGGCCAGCACGGGTCCAACACATGGTGTCCAGCCAAACGCAAACGCCATCCCGATGACATATGCGCCGACATAGCTAAGGTTAGAGGTATCGCCGGTATCTGCCCGCATTTGGCGGTATAAAATCCCGATACGGATCACGCCTAGGAAATGCAGACCCATCGCAATGATGACCCCTGCCGCCACCCAGCGTAAAACATCAAACCATTCCCTGACAACCTGCCCAAACAAACTGGCGGTTGCACCCAATGCCATAAAGATCGTGATGACACCTGCCGCGAAACACAGCGAGGCCAGAAATGCGCGGCGGCGAACTGCGCCTGAAATTTCCGCACCATCGGCGATTTGGTTCATGCCGACGCCCGCCAAATACGACAGGTAAAACGGAACGATCGGCAGAATGCACGGCGACAAGAACGACAAAAGTCCCGCCAGTGCAGCGCCGGATAGTGTGACATCAAACATGTGTTTTCCGTTGGTTGCTTGCTTCAGGGCTCAGAACATATTACAAAAGATGAATACGAATAGTCAATCGGGTTACTTAATGATCAACTTACGCACCCCATTTTTTGCCGCTCTGGCAGTTCTTTCGCATGTGGCTCCGGCCAACGCCGAAATGACATTGATCATGGCCGAAGAGCATGGATGCGTCTGGTGCGAGCGCTGGAACGAAGAAATCGCGCCGATTTATCCCAAGACCGACGAGGGTAAACTAGCGCCCTTGCGCAGGATCGATGTGCACGACCCCATACCCGAAGATTTGACTTTCAAAAGCAAACCGCACTTCACGCCAACGTTTATCCTAGTGGATGACGGTATCGAAATTTCGCGGATCGAAGGCTATCCAGGGGAAGACTTTTTCTGGGGATTGTTGGGTTTAATGTTGCAAGAAGCGACCAAGTAGCGAGATTCATCTCGATAACGACATTTTGTCATCTGGATCGATTGAAATTAGGCAAATAGGTGATAACGGATATATTAATGTACGGCCGTAGACTGTCGTCGGTTTTTTAGAAAAAGGGCACCTCATGGGCCTACCAGTGTTTGATGAGAACCTCTGCGACGAGGATCTTGATAAGATGATGCAAAACGCGCAGCGCGCGTCCAACTTCCTTAAGGCGATTAGCCATGAAGGACGGTTGATGATCCTTTGTCACCTTGTGACGGGTGAAAAATCTGTCACTGAACTCGAAGAACTGCTGTCAGCGCG
>CAJXTP010000316.1 GCA_913061335.1 uncultured Loktanella sp. | reverse complement strand
CTCTATTCGTCGGCAGCGTCAGATGTGTATAAGAGACAGCTGGTAAGCGGACCAAGGGTGGGGCGATGTTGGGGTTTCACGCCAAGGGCACCCATAATTTGGTCGCGACACCGGATTGTCAGCTTTTGACTCCGGGGATAATGGATGCGTTTCCCGTGTTGGAAAAACTGGTCGTGATCGCTGCGTCCCGCAAGGCTGAGATCGCTTTGACGGTGACAGAAACAGCCGCTGGACTGGACATTTATGTTGATACCGAAACGCCGCTGACGCCAGAACTGCGCCAAACGCTTGCGGTGTTTGCCCAAGAAAACGGGATCGCGCGTTTGGTCTGGCCGGAAGAACCTGTTGTCACGATGAACCCACCAGAACAGTTTTTGGGAACCACACGCGTCACGCCGCCAGCAGGCGCGTTTTTGCAGGCAACCAAACACGGCGAGGCCGCGTTGTTGAGCGCTGTCGAGGAAATCACTGCCAAAGCGAACCGAATTGTTGACCTGTTTGCTGGGTGTGGGACATTTGCGTTGCCGCTATCTGCGCGTGCCGAAGTCCATGCGGTTGAAGGTGACGCTGATATGGTGGCCGCCCTTGATCGGGGTTGGCGCGGTGGCCGTGAGCTTAAGCGGGTTACATCCGAGGCTCGCGATTTGTTCCGGCGTCCGTTAGAACCTGATGAACTACGCAAATTTGATGCTGCCGTAATCGACCCGCCACGCGCTGGTGCAGAGGCGCAGATCGCCACGCTCGCGGTGTCTGAAGTTAAGACGATTGCGATGGTGTCTTGCAATCCAGTGACGTTCGCGCGTGATGCTGTGCAGTTGGAAAAAGCAGGCTTTACCCTCAATTGGGTACAGGTCGTGGATCAATTCCGCTGGTCGCCTCATGTGGAGATGGTTGGCAATTTCACGCGGTCGTGACCGCACAGTAAATTTTTTCATCACTGAATTGCACACAATGATGTATGGTTAGCCAAACGGCGTAGACCGAGGGCAGAGATGAACATTACCAGACGATTGATGATGATCGGCGCGGCCCTTGGGCTCGCTGGATGTGCGGCCAAAATAAGGGTGTATGACGGCCCCGAAATTACCCGCGTTCAGGTGTTCAAAGAGGCGCGCATGATGCGTCTTTTGAGCGATTCGACGGTGATGCGGACCTATAATTTCGAGCTGGGCTTCGCACCAACTGAGCATAAGAAAATCGAAGGTGATGGGCGCACGCCTGAAGGCGCGTATTTGATCAACCGTCTTAATCCGAATAGCCGTTTTCACTTGTCTTTGGGAATTTCATATCCTGACGCCGACGATGTGTCATATGCGCGGTCTGTGGGAAAATCACCGGGTGGAAATATTTTTATCCACGGGACACCAACAAATTATCTAGGCAAAGACGATTGGACTTGGGGTTGCATCGCCGTGACCAACGAAGAGATAGAAGAGATCTATGCGATGGTGAATATCGGCACTATCATTTACATCTACCCCTAAAAATCGCCCAATTTAAATGGCTCTTGCGTGCCAGCGGGTGATGAAGTGGTCTGCGCCATTGAGGTGACGATAACGGGACTAGAACCCATACTTAGTGTCCACCACAGTTTGCCAGAAGGTTCTTGGAACCATGAAAAACCCATGCGCCGTGCTTTGGGGGCAAGGACAACACTGCGCGTGTCGGTCTGACGCATCCATGCAGCCAATGTTTCCAGTTCTGTCTCGTAGGATTCAGAGATGTTTTCGCCGATAACTTGACCTTGGAACCCAGCGCGCTTGGCGCGATCCAGAGGAGATGATCCGTCGGACCCAAATAGCCAAGGGCGGTTCTGGGCCGACATATCGCGTGAATGAGTCGCGGCGGCTGCGTTAAGTTGCGCATCAAGTTCAACAGCGGGCACACCAGCCGCTTGGCGCAGCGTGTTCACGCTGTCGAGCATACGAAATTGAATGTCGCCGATGTCGTTCGGACTGATCTTATAGACCTGTGGCAATGGCAGGCCATCCGCACCGATCCGTGAAGATGTATTCCCACTACAGGCAGCCAGACCCATCAGGGTCAATCCGGTCAAAATCTTGCGACGGTTCATATGCGTACTCATTCTCATGCTGTTTAGCCCTCTTAGCGTCTTCATAGACACACTTCAAACCTTGTTCAGCAAATGTTCGCCTGTCTGACGATTGTTTGATTTGCATGGGTCAATCAGGAGCCCTAAATGAACCTAATGTAAATCAGCGCCCGAGACTGTTGGAGATATCGATGAGCACGTTTGATACCAAAGCACTGTCCCGCCGTGGATTTATCGCAGCGACGGCCGCGACCATCGGCACTGGTGCAATTGCCCAGACAACGAATAGCACCGAGATTGAGGCAGATATTGCCGGCGGTGTGACCCGTAATATTTCCAGTTTCCGGTCGCTAGAATGGCAGCCGTATTTTGACAATCTCGCCAATGGTGCCGTGCTTGTTGATCTACAAAGCCGTGCACTGCATTTTTGGTCCGAAGACCAGAGTGTTTATAAGCTGTATCCGACATCGGTGCCTTTGACTGAGGATTTGACCCGCAAAGGCCGCACGTCGATTGTGCGTAAGGTCGACGGCCCAAGTTGGCGCCCGACGCCGTCGATGCTTGCGCGAAATCCCGAATGGCCAACGTTTATCGGCCCTGGGCCTGACAATCCGCTTGGCACGCACGCGCTTTATCTAACGTGGCAATATTACCGTATCCACGGCACGCACGATACGCGCAAGATCGGGCGGCGGTCGTCGAACGGTTGTATCGGCCTATATAACGAACACATCGCGGAGCTTTTTGGCATGACCAAAAACGGTACACAGGTGTTGTTGATTTAGGATAATGGCCGCGCAGAAATCTGCCGCTTTTTGCCGTCCGAGAACGATGGGTTAAAACCCATCCTACGGCATACAGTATTGTGTTTTGTGACTTTCGCGGTAATCTGAAATCGCACAAAAGGAGCAGCACATGGCACGTAAAACGTATCAGGGCCAAGACATCGCCGTCAGTTTTGACATGAAGCGCTGTATCCACGCCCGAAACTGTTTCTTAAAATTGCCAAAGGTGTTTGACCCCGCCCAGCGCCCGTGGGTCCAACCTGACAATGCCTCTGCTGAAGAGGTCGCTGCGATGATCCGGACTTGCCCGTCAGG
>CAJXTP010000315.1 GCA_913061335.1 uncultured Loktanella sp. | reverse complement strand
GATCTACACCTCTCTATTCGTCGGCAGCGTCAGATGTGTATAAGAGACAGCGACTTGGCTGGTCTGATCGTCATCGACTTCATCGACATGGATGAACGCCGCAACAACATCGTCGTTGAAAAGCGGATGAAAGATGCGTTGAAAACAGATCGCGCCCGTATTCAGGTTGGCCGCATCTCTGGCTTTGGCCTGATGGAAATGTCCCGTCAGCGTCTGCGTCCGGGTATGCTCGAGGCAACGACACAGATGTGTGGTCATTGCCACGGCACTGGTTTGCTGCGGTCTGACGATAACGTGGCCTTGTCTATCCTGCGTGCTTTGGACGAAGAAGGCGTGCGCGGTCGTTCAAAAGAAGTACTGGTGCGGTCACCTATTTCGATTGCTAACTTCTTGATGAATGGCAAGCGTGAACATATCGCTGATATTGAGGCTCGCCACGGCATGTCGGTGCGGATCGAGTGTGATCCGAGCCTCGTGTCGCCTGACTTTGCAATTGAAAAGTTCAAGACAGCGACGCGTGTTGTGCCTGATGCGGCCCCCGTTGTTGTCGCGACTGCAGCCATGATGGATGACGACGATACTGATGTATTGTTGGACAGCGCTGACGGCGATGAAGACGAGACTGAGGTGCAGGCAACTGCCGAGACCGTTGAGGCGGTCGAAACAGTTGAAGGTGCTGACGCTGAGGACCGTCCACGCAAAAAGCGTCGTCGTCGTCGGCGTCGTCGGGGTGGAAACGGCGAGCAAAGCCAAGAGACCGTCGAAGGTCAGGTTGATGGCGAAGCTGCACCTGTGGCCGCTGATGCAGGCGAACTGGCGGCTCCGGTTGAGGGAACGGAAGAACCAACAACGGAAAAGCCAAAGCGTACACGTAGCCGTAGCCGCAAAAAGGTAGAAGAAGCTCCGGCAGATGTCGTGGCGGATGCGTCCCCAGAAGTTGTGGCTGAGGCTGCACCAGCTGACGCAACTATTGAGGCCGTTGCTGAAGTGGTCGCGGAAAAGCCAAAGCGGGCGCCGCGGACCCGCAAAAAGGCAGTGCCAAAAGATGAGGCACCTGTTGAAGTAGCAGAGGCCGCACCTGAAGACGCGGCGCCTGAAGTTGCTGAAAAGCCAAAGCCAAAGCCAAAGCGCAAGAGCCGCGCGAAGCCAAAGCCAGAAGTTGTGGCTGACGCGCCGGTTGAGGTTACACCAGAACCGGTTAAACCCGAACCAGTCGCGGAACCTGCACCCGTTGCAGAACCTGCGCCGGTTGTCGCACGCGCACCAGAGGTGAAGGCCGCTGAACCTGCGCCGGAACCTGCAAAACCTGCTGCGCCCAAACGCAAAGGCTGGTGGTCTTTGGGTCGCTAAATTATCAAAGGCCGCGTCGCACCCCGACGCGGCCTTTTTTCACTAACAAGATATGGCGCGACGACTGCGGGCACACACAGTGTGGCGCCTAACAATTCAGCTTTTACGGATCACGTAAAGCTGAGCGGCACCCTGATCAGACATATCGACAAGCGTATGGCCTGCTTCGGCGCAGAAATGCGGGATGTCGATCACTGCGGCAGGGTCATCAGCGGTAACATGTAATTCGTCACCGCTAGACAAGCCCTGCAATCGCTTGCGGGCTTTTAAGACGGGCAGCGGGCACAGCAGCCCAGTGGCATCAAGTTCATGTGACATGCCACTTTGCTAACCCAGATATTACAGTGCGTAAACACAGCTGTGACAATCTGTGGCGTGACGACGCGGTTTTGCTGGCGTAGGAGGAATGGTGAAGGAGCCATCATGTTAGAAGCCACTCAGATTTTAGACGCATCGCTATTGCCCGCAATGGTCATCGCAGCGCTGGCTGGATTGCTGTCGTTCTTGTCACCCTGCGTACTGCCGATTGTACCGCCATATCTGGCCTATATGGGAGGCGTATCGGTGTCGGACATGGAAGACGAGGCAGCGTCGCGCAGGCGTGTATTGCTGGCCGCCGCTTTCTTTGTATTGGGTCTTTCAACGGTATTCCTGTTGCTTGGCTTTGCGTTTTCAGCGCTCGGGCGCATGTTTCTACAAGTCCAAGACTGGTTCACAATCGTGGCAGGCATCGTGGTGATGATCTTTGGTGCGCATTTCATCGGGATCTACCGGATCGGGTTTCTCGACCGCGAGGCGCGCATGGAAACCGGCGATCGAGGTGGATCAGCGTTCGGCGCTTACGTCCTTGGGCTTGCGTTCGCATTTGGCTGGACACCGTGTTTGGGGCCGATCCTTGGCACGATCTTGGGTCTAGCTGCATCAGAGGCATCCCTGACGCGCGGAACGGTCCTGTTGGCCGCCTACGCCGTGGGTTTGGGGCTGCCGTTTCTATTGGTTGCGGCATTCTTTCCACGCCTCAAAGGGCCGATGGCATGGATGAAGCGGCACATGGACCGTATTGAGCGAATATCTGGTCTGCTTTTGTGGACTGTCGGCTTGATGATGCTCACCGGACAATTCACAGCCTTTAGCTGGTGGTTGCTTGAACGGTTTCCTGCGCTTGCGACCTTAGGCTAGGGCTTATTTCCGCCGGATTTATCGGCTAGGTTGCATGACAAATCAGATGCAGGTCAATAATGTCCGTCACCGATCCCATTCAAGTGCGCAAGCGTCGGGTGTTTTACATTCCCGGCTACGATCCCATTCATCCGCGCCGTTATCGCGAGCTGTACCGGACGGAAGGCGCAAAGCAAGCTGACATCAGTGGTTATAGTATTGCGCAGACGGCCAAGACCGCAAGCGGTCCTTATGGCTGGCATGTAAATGCGACTATTGACGGGGCTGCGGTGGCTGCGGACATCGATGTTCTGCTCTGGTCCGATATCGTGCGCGACAGTATGAAAACATCCGTAGTCGCCACCTATTGGCAGCTTGGGCGTACGGCATGGACATATATCAGCACGGGCACGCTCCGGCGATTAATGTGGATGCGCAAAGGGCCCGTAATCGCGGCACTGTACCCAGTTGGTATGCTTTTGCTGCAATTGCTGGTAGCGATTGTGTTGGGTGCGCTGCTGACCAATATGGGAAAGTCATTGTTGATGCCGTATCTGGGCATCCTTGGGCATTTGATTTCTTGGGCGGCTGGCATCGTGCTTTTTGGTGCAGTGCTTGATTGGTTTCGCAAAAAAGACAACAAAATATTTGCCTATTACCTGATGC
>CAJXTP010000314.1 GCA_913061335.1 uncultured Loktanella sp. | reverse complement strand
TTCCAGTCTATCGAGATAAACGGCCCGCGCGCAAAAGCGCGGGTTCAATATTTGACACGACTGCCAAAAAGGCCGCCTGGATGCCACATTGATGTGGCGGATAGGAGACGTTCGCTGCAATGGCGAACTAGCTTTGCGATAGGTCGAAAAGCCGACATTCAGGAGCCGTTCCGAATGTGATTTTTTGTTATGTCGAGCTTTACAACCATGGCGCGATTACTCATGGTTTACAGGCAAGCTCGGTTAAGAGCTATTCGCAGATACGGTTTCATCCGCTTCACAGTAACTCTGTACCTCAAAGCCCAGTAAGAAGGTACACGCACTATTTAATTTTTAGCCAAAGAAGGATAACATTTATGGCACTTAAACCAGGACCAAAGCCGATTGCAAAATCAACGGGGAAACCGGATCAGCGTCGCCGAGATAACAAAACCACACCAGGGAATACACCGTCTCTCAAACCTAGCAAATCCAGCAAGACCCCCCAAAAAAAATGAAAGAAGGCCTTCGTTAATTTGCCCTTCTGACCCAGTAGCCGATCGAATCTGCGCGAAATGCCGCACAGGTTCGATCACTTCTAAGTTGGATGAAGGCTCTTAGGACGGAAAGGCCGCTTTGGGCCGAGTGGAGAGCCTGAAGGAACGACCTCGGAGGCATTCGGGAGCAAGCAAACTTGGTTGGAGGTCCTTATTCAGAATTCAATTCCAAGCGCCTTGAGAGAGACCTCATCCGGCGCGCCCGTAGCTGCCAAACCATTTGCGTTTTGAAAAGCTCGCATCGCTTGCTTGCTGCCATTTCCCCATGCGCCATCCGGTGTTCCGGAATCGAAACCGGCATTGTTCAGAAGCGCCTGAATGGCTTTCAGATCATCCTTCGAAAGTTGGAGCGTCGAGAAACCGCAAGCTGCGGCCACTGCCTTGACCGCTTCATTCGAGCCGCGCATGTCAAAAGATGCATCATATGTCTTGCCGTTGTTATCGAGCGTTCTGATAAACAGCTTCTCGCTGTTCATCAGCTCCAGCATGCGGTCAATACTTGACGTGCCGAAGATTCCTGTGCCTTTGTTCGAAGTCAATTTGCTCCACGAAGCGTTGACCGCGTCACTTTCATCGATCCGATAAGTCACCCGAACAGAATCACTCTGGTAGTCATAAGACATGTAATTGTCGACGTCGTAGACGATGGACGGCGTTCCCTCGGAGCATTGTAGAAGAAGGCGGCGCTTGTCTTGAAAAGAACCTTGGTCGTACTCTGAGAAATTGATGGCCCGCACCTTTGGGGAGTCGTCAATTTCAGCCCTTGTCTCGAGAATTCCGTACCAGCCAGCAATCGTGAAACCATCGTCCGCAAGTGTACTAAACAGTTGCGCCGAATAGTCGATGTCAGGGTAGGCTGGATCGGCCCATGCCGGAGTAGCTTCGACTGCAGAAGTGCCGATGTTTTCTTCGTCGGCGATAACTGCCGGCGGCGTGGACGCGGACAACTGTGGCGTAGCGATGCCATACTGTGCCTGATACCAAGCTAGCTGCAGTTGAGCGAGCGTAAGTTTCTCGGTCTCAATTCGAGTAAATGCCATTGCTTGAACCAGCCCCCCGCTGTTGCGTGCTTCAACTTCAGCGACCTCAATGACCTGCATTTGCTTCTGGATGTCCGCCAGAATATCAGCGGCTCGCTCCGGATTTGGCTTCACTGCTGGAATAACTAGCTCTGGGTCAATTCCAGCTTCTGTCCCTAACTCGCGGTTTTCAAGAAGGGCACGGTTCATCTTCAGTGTTTCGAGACGGTATTGCGCAAGCGTCCTAATTACGCCCCCATCGAAACTCGCCACGGTCCTTTCAGCATCTTCTATACGCAGCGTGATGCTGGAAATGTCTGCGGACAGATTTGCTTCCTGACCATTCGCCGGAGCAGCCAAAAACATGGCGGCTAGAATTGTATACTGTATCTTACTTTTCATGAAATCAAACTCACTCTCCGAAAGGTTGCTGAGTTCAGAAATACATGGAATTCTGACTTTCGCAACAACCAGCGGTAGTTAGCAGTTCATTCATCTCTCCTGTTCAGGAATTCTCACCTCGATAAGTGGCTTGGAGAAAATTCAGCGCGGTGCGCGAATGGCAGCAATGCGAAAGCTGCGTTGCTGCGTGTGGCGATGACGGCAAAGTCAGCTAAGGGCCGTCCGTGTTGAAGTCAATAATCGCGGGCTTCACTGACGGTCTCATTGAACTTTCGGTGTAGACGTTCGCACGCGGATAGGGCCTCCCACGTGCTAACCCAACCGAACGGTCCGATCTTTCAGAAACAATTCGAGCTGTTCTTGGGTCATCACGCCATTGACTACATCCACAACTACATCATCCCAGCGATCACCCTCCCAACTTTCTAATGCATAATCGCTACGTTCATAGAGAAGAAACAACATCAACAAGGATGTCCGTTTGTTGCCATCTGCGAAGCCATGCGATGTAGCAACGGCATGTAGTAGCGCTGCACCCTTGGTCCAGATGTGTCTATGATAACCGTGGTAAGGACGTCCAAGCGCACCGAGTAGCTTGCCCACATCGTGTTCGCCTTCAAGCCCACCGAATTCCTCCACACAGACGTGGTTGGCGTGTACTGCGTCGGCAATCGTTACCCGGTAATGCCGCTTACCTATTGGACAAGCGCTGCAAAGCGTCCCTGTGCGTGGTGACAGTACGGCTGATAACCTTGCCGGATTTGGCGGTCACAGTGTGGCTACGTTGCGTCAGGACGCTTGCCGCCATGCTTTTGGCGGTTCTCGCCTTGGGCTTGACTAGCGTTTTTCCCGCAACATGGGCTTTGTTAGTTGTAGTCATCGGTTCCATCCTCTGATGCACAATACATGCACATTACAGGTTAATATATCAATGATGTCTTACAACAACGTGCAATTTTGACTGGGAACGGCCCTTTGAACGCAACCTTCATGGTCAGAATGCTGCGCTCGGGCGTCAATGTCCGCTTCGGTGACGTTGGACTGCGGCGTCCTAACCCTCGACGGATGTCCGCAATGGGCCGTTTCTAACAGAAAACTCTGCAACTATGTTACTCTCGCAGCACTAATCCCGCGCTGTCCGGATTATAAGTATAGCGCGAAATCGTTCCATCCTTGATCCGCTCAACGGCTTTGTAAAACGCAGAGCAATAATGGGCCACAGAAGCGGCTGCGTATCGCAGTTGTAG
>CAJXTP010000313.1 GCA_913061335.1 uncultured Loktanella sp. | reverse complement strand
CGCGCAGGTTGGTTTCCGACGCGAGTTTGACGGGGCTTTCTGTGAGCCCCAGCCGCTGTGCGCGCATTTGGACCTGAGAGGCGGATTCCTCGCCTGAGATGTAGATGACTTTGAGCCCATTGCGCGCAAACCGTGCGGCGGCTTGTAGCATCAGGGTGGATTTGCCGATACCAGGGTCGCCGCCAACCAGCAGAGCCGATCCTTGCACAAGGCCACCACCAAGCACGCGGTCAAGTTCACCCACGCCAACGAGCGTACGTGGTGGCGGTGGTTCTTGGCTTGCTAGGTCGGTGAGCGGGATTTTCTTGCCGCGCATACCACCCAATGATTTTTTGGCAGGGCCGGAGCCAAGCGGCTTATCCTCGACAATCGTGTTCCACGCCTGACAGGCGTCGCATTGCCCACCCCATTTGGTTTGGGACGCGCCACATTTATTGCAAGTATAGATCGGTTGCTTTGCCATGTTCCCGTTTTGCCCCAATAACCATGCGCTGTCTATGGGGCAAATCGCAGGAGCCGCAAAGACCCGAGGGCCGGACATATTTAGGCTTTGAAAAAGCGTGGGGTCAGGGCTGAGATAAGGATCGACGCAAGAATGCATGCGGTGAAAAGATATAGGCCCCACATAGTTTCGATCTTGCCGATGCCGACGCCTTTGGTCACCACGATATACAGGGCGATCAAGAACACGTCTGCCATGGCCAGTTTGCCGATCCAAGACAGCGCGGGCAGCAACTTGTGGCTGGCAAGGTTGAAATGCAGCAAGGTAAGGCCGATGGTTTTGAGGTAGGGCGCAAAAAGCGCGAATGCGGTGACCAGTAAGGCGAGGGCGACGTCGCTGCCCCACAGGCTTTGCAATCCGGTGACAACGCTGATTTCGGACAGGCCAAACAGCGGCAGCAAACCTGCGCGCATCAATGGCGCAAACCACGCAATGGGAAACAGGATCAATAGGGCCAGATTGGCGCTGCGCAGGATATTTTGCATCATTGGTCGCCGGTCTTTCTTGTGCGGGTTAACGCAGGGTTGGAATTGGCCCTGTTGCGCTTCCGGTGATGAATTGCCGCACATGGGCGTCGTCTGTCTGATCAAGCGCGCCGATGTTTCCGTGCCACTGCACAACGCCGTCGTGGATCATGGCGACCTGATCAGCGATCGCGTGAACCGACGACATATCATGTGTGATCGTGATCGCGGTGGCGCCCATTTCCGTGGTAATCTCGCGGATCAAATCGTTGATGACGCCTGACATAATTGGGTCAAGACCAGCGGTAGGTTCGTCGAAAAAGATGATTTCAGGATCTGCCGCGATGGCCCGCGCAAGGCCCACCCGTTTTTGCATGCCACCCGACAGCTCGGCTGGGAATTTATCAGCGACGTCGGGCCCAAGACCGACACGGCGCAGCTTTTCTGCAGCCAAATCCCGAAGATCGCCGCGAGACTGACCAGATCTGAGCATCCGAAAGCACACGTTTTCCCACACGGGCAGGCTGTCAAAAAGCGCGGAGGCTTGGAACAGCATCCCAAACCGGTGCAGTAAATTATCGTGCCCGCTGCGGGTCACGTCTTGGCCGTCAATGATGATTTGCCCCGCATCAGGTGTAATCAGCCCGATGATGCATTTGATCAGGACCGATTTTCCAGTGCCGGACCCGCCGATCACGACAAGCGATTGCCCTTTGTCCACATGCAGATCAACACCGCGCAATACTGCGTTGTTTCCAAAGGTTTTAGTGAGGCCAGAGATTGTAATCATATTGAAAAGAATGCCTCAGTCAGGATCAGATTGGCCACAAGAATCAGCACGGCTGCCGCTACGACGGCGCCTTTGGTGGCGGCCCCGACGCCGCTGGCGCCGCGTCCTGCTTTCATGCCGTAATAGCAGCCCATCAATGCGGCAATAAAGCCAAATACCGCCCCTTTGACCAGTGACGATACGATGTCGCGCTGTTCTAGAAAGTCGACGGTGTTTTGCAGATATGATGCCGCATTAAAACCCAGACGTTCGGTTCCAACAATATAGCCGCCCAAAATACCGATGATGTCGCCGACGCCCACAAGCGCAGGCATCACCAATGTGGCCGCCAAAACACGCGGCACTGTAAGGTATTTCATCGGGTGGGTCGACAGGGTGACCAGTGCATCGATTTGTTCGGTCACTTTCATCGTGGCGATTTCGGCGGCAATGGATGAGGTCACACGGGCGGCGATCATTAGCCCCACAAGCACGGGTCCCAGCTCGCGCACCATGCCAATGGCGACGATTTGCGGCACCACGGCCTCGGCTGAGAAACGCGCACCACCGGAATAGATTTGCAATGCAAGCGCGCCGCCAGTGAAAAGGGCCGTAAGGCCAACAACTGGCAGCGATAGGAACCCGATTTGGAATAAGGCTTGGCCAAACTCGCGTCCGTAAAACGGCTGCGTGACCAGATGGCGAAACGTACTAGCAGTGAACAAGGCCATCCGCCCAACAGTAGCAAGGCCGCCAAGGGTCGCAGCCCCAATCATTGCCAGCAGGCGCATCATCCGCCGCGTGTTCGGCGGGTATAGCGCCCACCAAGTGACGTTAAGATTTCGTAGCCAATTGTGCCGGATGCATCTGCCAGTTGATCCACGGTTTGATGATCCCCGATCAGGGTCAACGCGTGCGGGTCTTCTTTGAGGTCGGTCACATCCACGGTCAGCAGGTCCATCGATACGCGGCCAATAAGAGGCACAGGTTCATTGCCGTAAAATAGCGTGGCGTTGTCTGACATCGACCGGATCAATCCGTCTGCGTAGCCCGCTGATAGGGTCGCGATCCGGCTTGGCCGCGTGGCCTGCCAGCTATTGGCGTAGCCCACGACTTCGCCTGCGTCCAAGTGCCGGATTTGCACAACAGGCAGGTCCATTTGCACGACTGGGCGCGCTTGGGTAAATGGCAGCCCACCATAAAGCCCGATACCGGGACGGCACAGATCAAAGTGATAGTCTTTGCCGAGCAACATCCCACCCGTGGCCGCAAGCGACCGTGACACGGCGATTCCGTCGGTCATTTTGTGGAACACGTCGAGCTGGTAGGCGTTCATCGGATGATCAGGCTCGTCTGCGCAGGCCAGATGCGACATGACAACCGTTGGCCGCTGCGCCAATGCGATTTCCGCAATCGCTGCCCATTCATCCCATTCCATGCCAAGCCGGTTCATGCCTGTATCAAGCTGGATACCAAACCTGTCTCTTATACACATCTGACGCTGCCGACGAAT
>CAJXTP010000312.1 GCA_913061335.1 uncultured Loktanella sp. | reverse complement strand
AGCCATAATTGAGCGCGACTATCTTGCGCGAGTTGCGACTGCGCGAGGGCGACCAATCGGGCAGCTGCGAACTTTTGAACGCCACTTGTCTGCGTATAATATGCCGTGCGCGCAAAGCGGGCAGCGCCCGAAAAATCGCCCAATGCGATTGCCGCTTCTGCGCGCAATATCAGCGCTGCAGGGTCATCCGATTTCCGCTGCAACAGTGCATCCGCAACATTTGCGGCCCCCTGCGGTTCACCATCCCGCATTAATGCCTGACCGAGATTGTAAAATTGTTGTGGCGACAGGGCGTCGCCAGCAAAATCTTGCGCCAAAACAGGGGATGACATCGACAGCAAAATCGCTGCAAAAAAAGTAAGCCGTGAAAACATTTAATTTTTACCGATAAAGAATAAAGCCGCCAGTTTCTTGCGCTGTTACCTCGGTGTCACGGGAGTCTTGGGACGTGACAACAAAAATACCAACCAATTCACCACCAGGGAGAGTCGTCATATCGCCACCCAATATACCGTAATAGGTCCCAGATTCATACACTTCACCGTCCACAGTATTACTTAAGGTACCGCTAATTTCACCATCACCAGTAAGTGTCGGAGCACCCTCAACCACGGTGAAATAGATGTTAGGCGCAAGCAACTCTCCGGCACCACCTGTTGAGATCGGCGTTCCATTCACATCAAATACAAGACGGTTGGTAATTTCCCCGTTCACCGCGTCATTGGCGTTAAAGTCGCGAAAATCTATGTCGATGGAAATGTCACCCGTGGTAAGCTCTGTGCCACCTCGGCCCTGAAATACACGGATGCCAGCATATTCACCGTCGAAATGGGCTTGACCTGTCGTTGGCAAAGTAACAGCGCCATTGCGCTGATAAATGAAGCCGCCAAAACCGTAGCCACGGTAGCCACCAGTACGCACAATCGCAAACGCGGTGCGCGCCTCCCCATCAACCAAGTTATCGCTGACGCCAATAATCGCACGATACGGGCCATTTTGGTCAATTGGATCGCCATCCAATTCGTCAAACGCAATATCGTCCGCATCATAAACCGCATATTGGCGTAAATCGACACCTAGCGTGTCCACAGCAGTGCCGCGCTCGTACACATTGGCACCATCAAACCCAAGGTTATCGACCGTAAATTCATCATCCACAGAATTATAAGTCACGCTGGTAACAAGCCCGCCACCGGAACCATCGCGCGATTCAAAACGAAAGATCGAATCCGTTGCCGTCGGAGACGCAGTTCCATCTGGCAATGCCGTGCCGACATCCAACGTACCGGTATCTTCCGCGGCCTCTTCGGTCGTGGTTCCCGTCGTCTCATCAGCGATACCACCAATCGTTGTATCCCCAAAATCAAAGGGCTGATCGCCGCCACAGGCAGTCAGAAGTACAAATGCGAAAATGAGTGAAATTATGCGAAACATATCAAAGGGCCTGTCGGTTATCCGGAATTAGGTAGATCATCTGGCGAGGGGGGCGCGGAGTCAATGATGAACCCCAAAACCACCCGTATTCTTTCAAAATATAGCGTCTTTCTCACACAAACCCTCATGTAAGAGTAGCCGCGCGCGCAACACAAGATATAGTGGCCCACGACTCATATCCACCAAGGAGCATCCCATGCCGCTGAGCCCCGAACAGCAAGCCGAAATCGACGTCCAGCGGTCAAACCCGCAACCCACCCTGCGCGCCACCGCGCCTGGCATGGAAAAACACCTGTATACTGCGCACGACGTTCTCGATCACGGGTTCATTCGGGTCATCGATTATATGGGCGACGATGCGGCAATCTGCCAAGCGGCCCGCGTGTCCTACGGCAAAGGCACCAAATCCGTGCAAAACGACGAAGGGCTGATCCGCTACCTCATGCGCCACTGGCACTCAACGCCATTCGAGATGTGCGAGATCAAACTGCACGTCAAACTGCCCGTCTTTGTGGCACGCCAATGGATCCGCCACCGGACAGCCAACGTCAACGAATACTCTGCCCGCTATTCCATTCTGGACCGCGAATTCTACATTCCCGAACCCTCCCAATTGGCCGCACAATCTGTGATCAATAACCAAGGTAGAGGCGAAGCCCTAACAGGTGATGAAGCCGCCCGCGTCCTCGAAATTCTCAAAGGCGACGCCGCCCAAACCTACGATCACTACGCTGAAATGATTGGGGAAACCGATGAAAACGGGGACGCCAAACAAGGGCTCGCGCGCGAACTTGCCCGCATGAACCTGCCCGCAAACATCTACACACAGTGGTACTGGAAGGTCGACCTGCACAACCTGTTCCACTTCCTGCGCCTACGCGCCGACGCCCACGCACAATACGAAATCCGCGTTTACGCCGACGCAATCTGCAAAGTCGTCGCCGACTGGGTGCCCGCCGCCTACGGGGCTTTCGAGGACTACCGCCTCGGCGGAGCCACCCTATCAGGCAAAGCCCTCGACTGCGTGCGCCGCATGTTAAAAGGCGAAGAGGTTACCCAAGAGACATCAGGTATGAGCAAGGGCGAATGGCGCGAGTTTAAGGAGGCTGTTGGGTGAGACGCTTACTGTCGGTTGCTTTCCTAAGTGCAAGCTGTGGCGTTTTCTACCCAAATGTCGCGATAGCCGGACCGGATGAGATAACGAATCCATTTATCAAGGATACTGTCTCGATGTTGGATTGGGGCGTATTAAGACTCCAGTTACGCCTCGACCAAAACGATGGTCTTCGTGGTTCAAGAGTTTACTTCGATTGGGATGCTAACCAAATTTTTGTAAGTAAATGGGAAATTCTGAATCCTTCGACTACACGTATCAACGAAGCGAAAGACGAATGCACAAAATTCTTCGAAACGGTTAGGTTGTCTGCTGGTGTTCGACCCGTTAGGGGCGGTACATTGTCTACACTACATAGTTCATTTGCTGATCTTTTTAGTCATGCGGGATTCACTAGAAACGTAAATGGTGAAGATCTGGAGACGCTTCTTGCTGACTTAGATCGAAAGTTCCTAATTGAGTATAGGCGTTTTCTAGACCCTGATATTAATGAAGGTGCATATGCGTTGGAATGTCGAGGGGCACTTTTGGAGGCTGGGTTTTCCGTAAAAGAGCTTCGCTGATTTTGGGTATTGGTGTGATGACATTCAAACCGTAGGGTGCGCGTTTATGCGCACCACACATCCGTCACCCCCAACGTCCACCATCGGTGCGCATAAACGCGCACCCTACGGATGATCTCGATGATATGATGAATATGGCC
>CAJXTP010000311.1 GCA_913061335.1 uncultured Loktanella sp. | reverse complement strand
CGAGATGTAGAGAGGTCTCGTGGGCTCGGAGATGTGTATAAGAGACAGTCACAGAAAGCACCGCCAAATCTCAAGACAGTCGTGGCGGCGACGTGACTGTCGCATCAAATTTGCCCGACGGGGACGCCGCAGGTGGTGATGGGTCTTCCAACAATGAAAACAGCGAAAGCCGGTCCCTGACCAACTATGAGGTCAACGAAACCCAGCGGCAGCTAACGCGAATCCCGGGCGATGTACGGCGTTTAACCGTTGCCGTTCTCGTCAATGATGTCACGACGATAGACGCGGATGGGGTCGAAGTTATATCGCCACGCACCCAAGCCGAATTAGATGCATTGCAAGCATTGGTAGCGTCGGCCGTGGGCTTCAATGCCGATCGGGGCGACGAAATCACAATACGGTCCATGCAATTTGAACCACTCGCCCTGCTTGGCTCCACAGCCTCCGTGGCATCCCGGCCGCCGCTTAATATGATGCGATTGATCCAGATTGGGGTGCTCGCCGTCGTGGCCCTGATTTTGGGCCTATTTGTGGTACGCCCGATTCTCGCACCCTCTGGACCTCCCGCTTTAGCAAACCCAGCAAGCGGGCAAACCCTTATCGGCCAAGCCGCACAACCAATTGCCATCAACGACCAAGCGCGCGCTGACGGTGCAATCGCCCTACCAGCCATTGCGAAACCCACAGCAGAAGACCCCGATCCGGTTGCCCGACTGCGGCAAATGATTTCGAACCGCGAGGGTGAAACGATCCAAATCCTTCAGGACTGGATGGAACAACCCGAAGAATCGGAGAAAGCGTAGATGGGACAGCTTTTGCATTTAGAATCGTTTGACAACGGTGGCAGCGGTCCGTCCGAAAGCCACCCTGAGTTTTTGCGCGGGTTCGAAGACGGAAAATCGGCTGGATTGAGCGAAGCTGCAGAAAAAGGCGCCGATCAGTTGACTATGCTTCAAAGCACACTTGAGGATGCACAGTTCACGTATGCAGAGGCCCGCCAAGCAGTTTTGACAGATTTAAACGCAATCATTGAAGCAGCGATTTCCCAGCTTTTGCCGACAGTTGCGACCGTTGGATTGGCAGAAACGCTTCGCCAAGACCTGCAAAATTCGCTTGAAAACAGCACCCCCTCAGCGATGGTTCTTTCGGTACCACCAGCACTTGCGGAATTGTGTGAACAAATTGTCGCCGACACCGGCGCGGGGCATGTTTCCGTTCGATCCGACCCGCTTATTGGTGAACACGCGATTTGGTTCGATTCCGACATCCAACAAAGTTGCGTTGATTTCGAACAGGCGCTCACAGCGGCTCGATCCGCGCTGCAATGCCTTCACCCCCACCCCATAAGGATATCTGAAAATGGATGATACTGCACGCACTGGAAACGACGACCACCCGCTCCACCGAATCCCGATCGAGATAACGGTTTCGGTCGGTAAAGCACGACCGTTGGTACGTGACCTTTTGCAACTCAGCGAAAACGCAGTTCTACCACTGGACCGCAAAATAGATGATCCCGTTGAGCTTTATGTCGGCGACCGTCTTATTGCGCGTGGTGAACTCCAGGAACTAGAAGGCGGGGAGCCTGGTCAACTTGCGATTAAGTTGACCGAAGTCGCATCAAACAAAGGTGACCTTCATTAAACCGCGCGGGGTCATAGGCGCCGCGTTCGCAGTCGGAATGATTTGGGCGTCGCCAGCAATCGCGCAAGACGTTTCTCTATCGCTTGGTGGGGACGGTTCTCTGACAACGCGTTCAGTACAACTCATGGTACTGATAACCGTTTTGTCATTGGTGCCTGGAATTGCAATTATGGTCACGTGTTTTCCATTCATCGTCACTGTTCTTGCGATTTTACGGCAAGCGATAGGTTTGCAGCAATCGCCGCCCAACATGCTTATGGTTTCGTTGGCTTTATTTCTGACGTATTTTGTCATGGAGCCGGTATTTACGGCCTCATACAACCAAGGTATCGCCCCCTTATTGGACGGCGCAATCGAAATTGAAGAGGCCTTTCTGCGCACGATGGAACCTTTGCGGGGGTTCATGTCTAACCGCATCGATCCACAAACATTTGAAGAGCTGGCCGCCCTGCGCAACGATGTTCCATTTGATGTTGCTATTCCCGAGGCACCGCTTTCAGTCTTGGTGCCATCCTTCATGCTTAGTGAGTTAGAACGCGCCTTTCAGGTCGGCTTTCTGATTTTCCTGCCATTCCTTATAATCGATCTCGTCGTCGCGGCGGTCCTAATGTCAATGGGCATGATGATGGTCCCGCCGGCAATCGTCTCATTGCCCTTCAAGCTTGCATTCTTTGTTGTCGCAGACGGTTGGAGCTTAATCGCGGCCAGTCTTGTGCGAAGTTACACGAGCTAGCGGACGATAAACTCAGCGTGAAGTGCGCCGCTTGCCTTGATGCTCTTCAAGATATCGATCATATCGCGGGGTGCGACGCCAAGAGCATTCAACCCCGCGATTACCTCGGACAATGACGTTCCTTCTCGAATCTCAGCCAAGCCAATTCCCGGTTCTTCAATAATTTCAACATTGGTACGCGGCACCACGACCGTTTCGCCTTCTGAAAACGGGTTGGGTTGCGCGACCAGTGGCGCCTCTTCAATGCGCAGTGTCAAATTCCCTTGGCTGACCGCGACACGGCTAATACGAACATCTTCACCCATCACAATCGTCCCCGAGCTTTGGTCAACAACGACACGCGCCCGGCGTTCTGGCTCAACCAGAATATTCTCAATGCGACCAAGCGCATGCGCTGGCGACCGCATATTTGTTGCCTCAATATCCAGCTGGACTGTGCCGGCATCCAGCATCACAGCAACGTGACGGCCAAAGTTATGGTTGATCGCCGCCTCAATTCGACCAGCTGTCGTAAAATCTGGCGTACGCAATGCCAACCGAAGTGTGGTCAGCGATGAAAAATCAAAGTCAATTTCTCGCTCAATTGTTGCGCCAGAAGGGATCGTGCCTGATGTCGGCACCCCTTGAACGACCGACGCTCCCTCCCCGGTGGCAGAGATACCCCCCGCAATAATTGTCCCCTGGGCTACCGCATATATTTCGGCATCCGCCGCGTTCAGTGGTGTCATAATCAAAGTACCACCAAGCAAACTTTTGGCGTCGCCAATCGCCGAGACCGTCACATCAAGTGGACTGCCCGCGCGTGCAAATGGCGGCAAACTTGCTGTCACAAGAACTGCCGCGACATTTTTCGCTCGAAACTGCTCACCTGTCACGTTCACGCCGAGG
>CAJXTP010000310.1 GCA_913061335.1 uncultured Loktanella sp. | reverse complement strand
ATGTAACACTTTTTGGAGGCGGTCATCGACTGCCTCCAAAGCCCTTAGACAATTGGAAAAGACATGCCTGCACCGATGACCTTTGACGACCTGAAATCCCAAGTTACGGACGGATCAATTGATACCGTCCTTGCGTGCTTTGTTGATATGCAGGGCCGGTTGATGGGCAAACGGTTCCATGCACAGGCTTTTGTCGAAAGCGGTCATGAAGAAACCCATTGCTGCACATATCTGCTTGCCACTGATTTAGAGATGGCGACGCCTGATGGCTATGCCTCAACCAGTTGGGAACAGGGATATGGCGATTACACCATGAAACCTGATTTAAGCACGTTGCGCCCCGTCCCTTGGCTTGAGGATACTGCGATGGTGCTGTGCGATATGATGGATCATCATCATAATCCAATCACCCATTCCCCGCGGGCCATGCTGCGCAAACAGATCGCGCGCCTTGCAGAGATGGGGTTCACCGCCACGATGGCGACCGAATTAGAATTCTTCCTGTTTGAAAAAAGCTTTGGCGAAATTTCAAAAGGCGGGTTTCGTGACCTGACACCGATCAGCGCCTACAACGAAGATTACCACATTCTTCAGACCACCAAGGAAGAGCATGTGATGCGCCCGCTGCGCAACCATCTCTACGCTATGGGTATTCCTGTTGAGGGCTCAAAGGGTGAGGCCGAAGCCGGACAAGAAGAGCTGAATATCAAATACGCCGAGGCCTTGGCCTGTGCGGATCATCATTCAATTTCAAAGCACGCCGTTAAAGAGATCGCTTGGCAGCAAGGCCACGCAGCAACGTTTTTGCCCAAGTGGGACAAAGACCGCGTCGGGTCATCCAGCCACGTGCATCAGTCCCTTTGGAAAGACGGCAAACCTGCATTTTTTGATGCGGATCGTCCCCATGGAAAATCCGAATTGATGGACCAGTACATGGCGGGTCTGATCAAATATGCCGCTGAATACACATATTTCATGGCGCCCTACGTCAACAGCTATAAGCGGTTTGCAAAAGGCAGCTTTGCGCCCACACGCATCATTTGGGCCGTCGACAACCGCACCGCCGCCTACCGTTTGTGCGGGGAAGGCAGCAAGGCTATTCGCGTTGAATGCCGGATACCGGGGTCTGATATGAACCCGTATCTTGCGCAGGCTGCAATGCTGGCAGCTGGTATCAAAGGCATCGAAGAGAAATTGACCCTGCCGCCTGTTTTCGCGGGCGATGCTTATGAGGACAAAACGTCAGAGCATATTCCACGGAACTTGCGCGACGCAAAAGATGCATTGCAAGGATCAGACATGCTGCGCGAGGCCTTTGGTGACGACGTTGTCGATCACTACACCCGCGCCGCGGAATGGGAACAAGAAGAATTTGACCGTGTGGTGACCGATTGGGAAATCGCCCGCGGTTTTGAAAGGGCTTAAATTCAATGACTATCACCTGTATCTCCCCTATTGACGGGTCGATTTATGCCACGCGTGAGGTTCTATCCCGCGCAGACGCGGACGCCGCAGTCACACGGGCAAAAACCGCCCAATCCGAATGGGCAGCACGCCCCTTGGCTGAACGGATCGCACTGGTGCAAGCCGGTGTTGCAGCCGTGGGCGCAATGAACGACGACATCGTGCCAGAGATCGCATGGCAAATGGGCCGTCCCGTCCGGTATGGCGGCGAATTTGGCGGCTTTAATGAGCGCGCAAGTTTCATGGCTGACATCGCAGTCGAGGCACTGGCCCCGATTGAAGTTGAAGACAGCGACGCCTTTCGCCGCGTCATCAAACGTGTGTCACATGGGTTGGTGCTGGTTGTCGCCCCTTGGAACTATCCCTACATGACGGCGATCAACACGGTCGCGCCAGCCCTGATCGCAGGCAACGCAGTGATGCTAAAACACGCCTCGCAAACGCCACTGGTTGGCGAACGTATGGCGGCGGCATTCCATTCTGTCGGCATCCCTGAGGACGTGTTCCAAAACGTATTTCTTGATCACGCGACCACATCTGGCCTGATCGCTGACCGCGCCTTTGGTTTTGTGAATTTCACAGGCTCTGTCGGTGGTGGCAAAGCGATGGAGGCTGCGGCCTCTGGCACATTCACTGGCATCGGGCTTGAGCTGGGCGGCAAAGACCCCGGTTACGTGATGGAAGACGCCAATTTGGATGCCGCCGTTGATACGCTGATTGATGGCGCAATGTTCAACTCCGGCCAATGTTGCTGTGGGATTGAGCGAATTTATGTGCATGAAAGCCTGTTCGACGTCTTTGTTGAAAAGGCAGTTGCCATTGTGAACGGTTACAAGCTCGGCAACCCATTGAATGCTGAGACCACAATTGGCCCAATGGCGCACGTGCGCTTTGCGGACGAAGTGCGCGCACAAACCGCTGAAGCGATTGCAGATGGTGCCAAGGCTCACATCGATCCGGCCAACTTCCCTGAGGACAACGGTGCTTACCTCATGCCACAGATCCTGACGAACGTGACCCACGATATGCGCGTCATGCGCGAGGAAAGCTTTGGTCCTGTTGTTGGCATCATGTCGGTCAAATCTGACGCCGAAGCCATCGCCTTGATGAATGACAGTGATTTCGGCCTGACCGCATCGCTGTGGACCCAAGACGCGACCCGCGCCGAAACCATTGCTGATCAAATCGAAACCGGCACCGTGTTTATGAACCGTGCCGATTACCTTGATCCGGCCCTGTGCTGGACGGGTTGTAAAGATACCGGTCGTGGCGGCGGTCTGTCCGTCATCGGCTATCACAACCTGTCACGCCCCAAGTCTTACCACATGAAAAAGGCCTAACAAACATGAGCATCATAGCAAACTGGTCCTACCCCACTTCAATCCGTTTTGGCGCTGGCCGTATCTCTGAAATCGCTGACGCTTGTGCGGTGGCAGGTATCAAAAAGCCGCTTTTGGTTACGGACCGTGGCCTTGCCAACATGGACATCACAACCAAAACGCTTGATCTGCTAGAGGCTGCTGGTCTGGGCCGTGCGATGTTCGCAGATGTTGACCCGAACCCGAATGAAAAGAACGCCGCTGCAGGTGTAAAAGCCTTTAACGATGGCGGGCACGACGGCGTTGTGGCCTTTGGTGGCGGCTCCGGCCTCGACCTTGGCAAACTGGTTGCATTCTTGGCAGGTCAAACACGCCCACTTTGGGACTTTGAGGACATCGGCGATTGGTGGACCCGTGCAGATGCGGACGCTATTGCTCCGATTGTGGCTGTGCCAACAACCGCCGGCACAGGGTCTGAGGTGGGCCG
>CAJXTP010000309.1 GCA_913061335.1 uncultured Loktanella sp. | reverse complement strand
TGTAGAGAGGTCTCGTGGGCTCGGAGATGTGTATAAGAGACAGGCCTTATACAGTTCGTATGCGACTGTTAACGATCCGATTTACCCCTTATATCCTTTGCGTCGCTCTTGCGGGCTGCGGCTCTGTGCCGCCCGTTGATGTGGCTGACTTTGGGGCGCCAACCCTTAGCGGGCGCATGGCGGTGCGTAACTTTATCAAGGTCGTTGAAACCGTTGAACCGATCGTAGAGGCAACATGTCGCGAACGGGCACCGCAGCTGAATTGCGATTTTCGGATCGTGGTGGATGACCGCAAGGGCGCGCCGCCAAATGCATTTCAGACCCGCGACGATACCGGACGACCAATCATTGCATTTACGATCCCGCTGATTGCCATCGCACGTAATATTGACGAGCTGGCATTCATCATGGCCCACGAGGCCGCGCATCATATTCAGGGTCATATTGAACGGCAGAACCAAAGCGCGTTGATCGGGGCGCGTATCGTTGGCGGGCTTGCATCGGTGTTCTCGGCCGGGTCCGAAAGTACCGTGCGGGCAGGCGCACAGCTTGGCGCGCGGATCGGTGCGCGGACCTATTCCAAAACGTTTGAGCTTGAGGCAGATGCGCTGGGTGCGATGATGGCTGCCCAAGCGGGATATGATCCTGTGCGCGGCGCAGACTTCTTTTTGCGCATCCCCGATCCGGGTAATAAGTTCCTTGGAACGCACCCCGCAAACGCCGATAGGCAAGCCACTGTTCAAGCGGTCGCATCCCAACTTTAGCGGGTCGGAAACAGGCTTGTAGTTCACACGTCAATCCGGCATGAAATAGACAGTTCTCGGGGCGGGGTGAGATTCCCCACCGGCGGTAATTGGGCCTTGGCCCATAAGCCCGCGAGCGCCTTTTACAGCGGTAAAAGGGTCAGCAGATCAGGTGTAATCCCTGAGCCGACGGTCATAGTCCGGATGAGAGAGAGCATGGGTCTTGTCGCGCCGCTTTGGCGTGGCGGAGCACGTGTGATTTCGCCTTTGAGTGACGGCAGTGACTTAAAGGAGCAGACCGATGACACCCACCCGATATGCATTTATCAAAGCGGCTTGGCACAGCCAGATTGTGGACCGTGCGCTTGATGGATTTTGCGAAGTGATTGATCCGGCGCAAGTGGACGTGTTTGACGTACCGGGTGCATTTGAGATGCCGCTGCTGGCACGTGATCTGGCGAACACGGGGCGCTATGCGGCTGTCACTGCTGCGGCATTGGTCGTGGATGGTGGGATCTACCGCCATGATTTTGTGGCAGGTGCTGTGGTTGACGGGCTAATGCGCGCAAGCATGGACAGCGGCGTGCCTGTATTGTCAGTGTCGCTGACCCCGCATCAATTTCAGGATACGGATCATCATAATGCGATCTATGCAGCGCACTTTATTGATAAAGGGCGCGAAGCTGCACAAGCGGCGCTGATGATCGGGAAAACACGCGCGGCACTTTGAAAATGGTGGTTGGTTAGGTTAACGATCCGGCCCCAATGGCTATTGCGGCAAAGAAACAAGCGGATGCAATGACGACAAATCCGTGCCAAATCGGAGTCGAGAACGGCATTTTCTTTGCAACATAAACCGGCACACCCGCCGTATACAGCAGCCCCCCCGCGGCAATGAGCCAGATGACAGCGCTTGGTACGACAGGGATCAGCGACCAGATCAGAAAGATGCTGAGCCACCCCATAATCAGGTAAAGCGCGGGCCCAAACCGGCCAGGTTTGCGCCAAAAGAATAGTTTGAGCGTGATGCCAATGAGTGCCAGCGCCCAAACGAGACCAAGGATCATATAGGCGAATCCGGTGCCGATCATGACGACTAGCGGCGTGTATGTACCAGCGATCTTAAGATAAATCGCCGCGTGGTCGATCCGGCGCAGCAGCGGACGCGGGCGATCAAAGGGCATCATATTGTAGATGGCTGACGCCGCAAAAGTTGCGATTAATGCAACGCTATAAATAGCGAGCGCAAAAAGTGCACCTACGCTGACCATACCCGAAGCCCAAAACAGTAACATGACCGCACCCGTGATAGCGCCGAGCAGGCCGATGAAATGCACGGCGCCTTCGGCGATGCGTTCGGGAATGGTGGCGTTTGGGTACACGGGCGGATCTCCTTGGTTGGCATTTACTTTATGGTCGCGCGGGGCGGGTCGCAAATTTTACGTGGGGTCAACGGAACTGGGTTGGCAAAGTCTCGCCGATCTTTGACAGTGGGCCAAATTGGAGGACGTTATGTGGACACAGATTAAACGGATTAATCAGCGGGCAATTTGGTCTTGGGCTGGATTTTTACATGTTTGGCGCACGGAAGGATCGTTGCATCAATGGATTTGGGCGAACGTATTTTTCGTCGTTTTGGCCTTTGTTTTACCGCTGGATTGGGGCGTGCGTGGCGCGCTTTTAATGGGTGGAATCATGGTGTTAGCTATGGAATGTGTGAACACTGCGATTGAGCGGGTGGTGGATGATATATCGACTGATATCCGCGATGCTGCGCGCCAAGCTAAGGATGTGGGGTCGGCGGCGGTGGCTGTTAGCGCGATTGGCGTTGGGGTCGGTTGGGTTTGCGCGATTATCGGGGTGATGATGGGTTAAAACCCATCCTACGCACATGCGCATCATAGAAAACGTCGTGACAGATCGCGGATCGAAATATGCCGTGTCGGGTGGCCCTTGTGGGTCGCCTGATGATGCGCGTGCGTTCGTTAAGCTGTTGTGTAAAAACAAGAAATTCGCCAAGGCCACGCATAATACATGGGGCGTTATCTTGCCTGATGGCACGCCGCTCAAGGCCGACGACGGGGAAAGCGGCGCGGGTATGGTGATCTTGCGGATGCTGGAACGCGCCGAGATTGTCGGCCAGATTGTGGTGGTCACGCGCTGGTACGGCGGCAAGCATTTGGGTGGTGACAGGTTCCGTCATGTGCAGGAATGCGTACGGGTTTGGATCGCTGAAACCGCCGTATGATTTGCATAAGTTTCGTATAAGTTTTGCATATGTCGTTTTTTGCGGGCTTATCGGCGCTGTCGCCGCAGGTGCAACCGATAAATCAACGGCGCTAAGACGTAATCATAAAGCACCGCACTGATCTGTTTAATCACGGGCAGGTTGACGATGCGGGCCAGCCAGCGATAGCGCGGCATTTGACGCCAAAGGATGATGAACCCTTCGATCCCTGAAGCCAGTGCGCCGTCGTGGACAATATAGAGCCTGTCTCTTATACACATCTCCGAGCCCACGAGACCTCTCTACATCT
>CAJXTP010000308.1 GCA_913061335.1 uncultured Loktanella sp. | reverse complement strand
GGTAAATAGCCAAAGATCGGCTTTTTGGAGAATGTCGCGATGACGTGGCTGACGATACCAAAACCAGGGATGACGATGATGTAAACTTCTGGGTGACCAAAGAACCACAAGATATGCTGATACAAGATTGGATCGCCGCCGCCTTCAGGTTGGAAGAACGTGGTGCCAAAATTCCGGTCAGTCAGCAACATTGTGATCGCCCCAGCCAAAACTGGCAGGGCCAAAAGGATCAACCAAGCCGTGACAAAGATCGACCACGCAAACAGCGGCACTTTATGCAGTGTCATGCCTGGCGTGCGCATATTCAAGAAAGTTGTAATCATGTTGATCGCACCAAGGATCGACGATGCACCCGACAGGTGAACGGCGAAAATTGCGAGGTCCATCGACATGCCTGCCTCGGATGTGGACAGCGGCGGGTACAGAACCCAACCGACACCAGATCCAAGCTGGCCATTACCACCAGGCGCGAGCATGGATGCAACACCCAACGACACACCAGCCACATACATCCAGAACGACAAGTTGTTCAGACGCGGGAACGCCATGTCAGGCGCGCCAATTTGCAATGGCATAAAGTAATTACCGAAACCACCAAACAGGGCAGGAATAACAACAAAGAACATCATCAACACACCGTGGTACGTGATCAACACATTCCAGAGATGGCCGTTTGGCGTACATTCGGATGCAGCGTCAGCAATGAAACGCGCACCTTCGATGCACATATACTGAACGCCCGGCTCCATAAGCTCCAGGCGCATATAAACGGTGAAGGCTACAGAAATGAAGCCCACGACACCTGCGACGAAGAGGTAAAGAATACCAATGTCTTTGTGGTTAGTGGACATGAACCAGCGGGTAAAGAAACCCCGTTTGTCTTCGTGGTCATGGCCGTGGACGGCTGCATCTGCCATGTGGCTCTCCTCAGTTTAGCTAAATCAGAAAAGAGCGCGGAATCGCACTGCACCCTTCGTTTGATCAGGTTCTAGTATACGAACCCCTGTTGAGCAACATTTCATACGTGCATTTGCATGGGTTAATTTGGCGCACCCCAGCGGAGAAAACTGCATTCATACAGTTGAAAGTTATTGACCCTAGCATGCCGCAAATGTGTGAATTCTTAGTTTTACACTTGTTTGTCGGATACCTTTGGAAAAGACTGTTCGAATGTTTGCCGCAAAGCGACGTCGACGTCGTCCATTGTGACTGGCAATCCAAGATCTATTAGTGACGTCACACCGTGCCCCGCGATGCCGCAAGGCACAATACCGTCAAAATGGGTAAGGTCGGGTTCTACATTTATCGATAGTCCGTGAAAACTGACCCATTTGCGCAGGCGAATGCCAAGGGCCGCAACTTTGTCTTCTGTCATGTCGCCATTTGGTTGGCGCGGTTTGTCGGGGCGGGTCACCCAGACACCGACACGGCCCGTCCGGCGCTCGCCTTGAATATTGAACGTATCCAATGTGGCAATGATCCAGCCCTCGATCTGATTGACAAACGCCCGTACATCGCGACCGCGCGCACCGACGTCGAGCATGAGATAAACAACGCGTTGTCCCGGCCCGTGATAGGTATATTCGCCACCGCGTCTGGCCTCATAGACGGGAAATTTATCAGGGTCTAACAGATCAATCGGCTTGGCTGATGTGCCAGCCGTGTAAAGCGGCGGATGCTCAACAAGCCAAATGGCTTCATCGGCCGTGCCCGCTGAAATTTGCGCGACGCGGTCCTCCATAAAGGTCAATGCGTCGGGGTAGGGCGTTAGCCCATGGGATGTGATCCATTCAACCATAGCAATCAGACCAAAAGGCCAGCCTTTTTCAATGCGGGCAAGTAGCGGCGGCTTGCTGGGATTTCATCGTTGTTCGTAAGCGTCAAAATTGCGCGGTCGCCGTCACGTCGTGTCGCGCTGATGGCTGCTTTTGCCACCCAGTGGGACCGATGCACCTGCATTCCGTCAATCGTACCGGTTTCTGCCATAGCGTCGCGCAACCTTAGCAGCACAATATCAGTTCCCTTGGTTGTGACGATGCGGACGTAATGGTCCTCGACTGAGAGCGCAAGCAAGGTGCCACGCTTATCAAGCGGCAGCCGATTTAGAACTGTAGCAGGCGTGGCTGTTGCCGGCGCGGTTGGTGCAGATCTGACATAAAACAATGCGGAAACAATAAATGCGGTCGCAAAGATGCTTCCAAGATATAAAAACAGGTCAGCCCATACAGGGAAATACCCAAGTATGACGAAATTGATTGCCGATACGATCAATGTCACCGCCAGACCCGTCGTAACGCAATTGATTGCAATGAGCATAGCAATGCTTCTGCGCCAATATATACGAAGAAAGTTGTGTAGGAATGCGCCTGCTGAATAAGTTGTGACAACCGTTAACGTCCAGTAGCCAAGCCGCCCGACGGGTCCAAAATATAGGTCAGTTCCAAACGGAACCATGATTGTCATAATCAAAATGATCCCAAAAATGATCACAGCTGTCTGCGGGGCCAACATGAGGTCGCGCCATTCGCGAAGCGCAGAGTGCATTTTGCTGTCGTTCACGAAGAAACCCTTTGTTTAACGTATGTGCGGTTGGCCACTGCTCGCCCTTATCACAAAGATAGGCAATCGAAACCACAGTGCCAACACCGGAGCCAAATATGACCCTCGATCCTTATCTTATTGCTGAACCAAATATTCAATTTCATATCGCCTTGGCGATCACATCATTGATACTCGGTCCTTTCGCGATTTATGGACGCAAGCGAAACCGAACACATAAGATCGTCGGATATATATGGGTTGTCTGTATGGCAGGCGTCGCACTGTCTTCGTTCACAATACATAGCTTTGCGGTCATTGGGCCATTCAGTCCGATCCATGCGCTGGCGATTTTCACGCTGTGGTCACTGTATACAGGTATACGTCATGCGATCGCAGGGCGTATTTCTTTGCACCGCCAAGTCATGAGCACGCTTTATTGGTATGGTCTCGTGATCGCAGGTCTGGCCAACTTTCTGCCCGGACGCAAAACGAACGAGCTGTTTTTTGCAACAAACCAAAACCTTGGATATATCGTTATTGTGGTCGGTGCAGGCTTATTAATTGCGAATAGTTTGCGCCAAAGGCTGCGCTTAATGCACGCCAAAAGAAAACCACACATTTTTCCACTTGAGAAGCCTGCAACCATGGTCTAGAGCACGCACAGCCTAGACAGCGCGGTCGTGGCGGAATTGGTAGACGCGCAGCGTTGAGGTCGCTGTGAGGTAACACTCGTGGGGGTTCGAGTCCCCCCGACCGCACCA
>CAJXTP010000307.1 GCA_913061335.1 uncultured Loktanella sp. | reverse complement strand
GTGCCAATACGTCCGCCGCATTGGGTTGTGCCAGCGTTACGCCCATATCAAAAGCCCGTTCTTGGACCGCATCAAGCGCCTTGAGAACAGCATCAAGCTGTGTGGGGTCCAGCGTCATCGGGGCGACACCATCTGCGCGTGAAAGACGTAAGTTTAAAGTGACATTGCCGCGATGGAGTTGCTTTTTCAATGCAGCACGCGCGGCCACTTCCACACCATCTAAACCGTCTGGAATACGGACGCGCACATCCAATCCACGTGCATTCACGCCGCGCATTTCCCATATCCATGACGTCGTACCACGGGTGCCGGTTTGGCTTGCGAATGCGGTCATTGAATGGATCATTGTGGCGGCCCTTAGTTTGGTCTTCTACCTACGTCACTAGATCAAATCAGGGGCCTGAGGCAAGCACGGCGCAGCGGCGGCGTTAACCCGTTAACACTTTGTTAAGTGAAAAATTGAGTCATCTTTGATAACAATTCCCTAACGGCGGTGAAAGCGGTCCCAAATTTTGATTGAATGACGAAAGATAATCCAATGATACAGATTCCCCAGTTTCCTATTCTTGCCCGTCAAACAGAAGAAGCGCCGCACCCTATGTTAAGGCAACTAGAACAGCATTGGCACAGCCTGCGCATGGATGGCACAATCCCTGCCCGTGGTGATGTTGACCCAGCAGCCATTGGCAGCGCATTGCCTTGGACATTCGTTCTGCAGCGGGTGGCACCCGGTGTGGCGCGGGTGCGTGTTGCCGGACAACAACTGCACGACATATTACGGATGGACCCACGCGGTATGCCGATCAGCGCCTTCTTTGACCCCGACGACAGGTCTACGTTAGCGGTCCACTTGGAAATGGCATTTTCTGATCCGGCGATTGTAGCGCTTCCACTATTTGCACCGTCCAAATTCATGCGCAGGCAAGTCGCAGGGCAAATTTTGTTCATGCCTTTGGTCGACAATCAAGGCGACGTGTCGCGGGTCCTCGGGGCATTGGTTACCAACAAGCCATTGGGGGGGCTCCAGCGGCATCTCTCAATCGATGCCACTAAACCCACGCGCTACGATCCAATCAATATAATACCAACCCCTGCCCTGCAGCCATCAAAAAAGCCGAACGCTGGTGGGCGCTCGGCTTTGAAATTGGTCGTCAATAACGGCTGATTTAGCTCGCTTTGGCCTGCTGCAACTGGGTGCGGCGGGCTGACAGCTCTTCAGATACCAAAAATGCAAGTTCAAGCGACTGGGACGCATTCAAACGTGGATCGCAGGCCGTGTGATAACGATCTGAAAGATCCTCATCCGTCACAGCGCGCACACCACCGGTGCATTCGGTCACGTCCTTGCCAGTCATCTCGAAATGCACGCCGCCAGGGACAGTGCCCTCGGCATTGTGAACACCAAAGAATTCACGAACTTCGCGCATCACGCTATCAAACGGGCGGGTTTTATAGCCCGTTGTCGATTTGATTGTGTTGCCGTGCATCGCATCACAGGTCCAAACTACGTTTGCGCCCTCTTCTTGGACGGCTTTAATCAAACGCGGCAGATGATCGCCAACTGATCCCGCACCAAAGCGGTTGATCAACGTCAAACGGCCCGGCTCATTGTTTGGGTTCAACGTCGCCATCAGCGATTTCAGGTGACCAGATGTCATTGTCGGACCACATTTCAACCCGATTGGGTTTTGAACGCCTTTGCAGAACTCAACATGCGCACCGTCTGGTTGACGGGTGCGATCCCCGATCCAAATCATATGACCAGAACCCGCAAGCCATTTACCGGATGTCGAATCAACCCGCGTCAGGGCCTCTTCATATTCCAGCAACAACGCCTCGTGGGATGTATAGAAATCAACCGTTTGCATTGTGTGCGAGGCTTCACTGCGGATGCCAGCGGCTTCCATGAAATCAAGCGTATCGCCAATGCGTTCGGCCATTTCGCGGTATTTTTCAGCCTCAGGACCTGCCGTGAAATCAAGCGTCCACGCATGGACCTTGCGCACATCGGCATAGCCACCCGTGGAAAATGCGCGCAACAAGTTCAACGTGGCTGCGGCCTGCAAATATGCCTGCTCCATCCGCTTTGGGTCCGGAATGCGGGCTTTTGGTGTGAAATCAAAACCGTTGATGATGTCACCACGGTAGCTTGGCAGCTCGACGCCATCTACAGTTTCAGTCGGTGTAGACCGTGGTTTGGCCATTTGGCCCGCCATACGGCCAACTTTTACAACGGGCACCTTGGCGCCGTATGTCAGGACCATCGCCATCTGCAACATCACTTTGAATGTGTCGCGGATACCGTCGGCTGAGAACTCAGCAAAGCTTTCAGCGCAATCGCCGCCCTGCAATAGGAACGCTTCGCCGCGACTCACTGCGGCCAATTCGCTGCGCAATTTGCGGGCCTCACCAGCAAAAACCAATGGTGGATAGCTGGCAAGACGGCCTTCGACAGAATTTAATGCACCCTCGTCGAGATAGTCAGGCATCTGGACCCGGGGCTTTTTGCGCCAGTCAGATGTTTGCCAGTCAGTCATGGTCTTGCTCCAATATATCAAGTTTCGCGCCGCTGTTAGCGGTAGCAATGCCGTTTATACGCTGCTCAAAAGGCCGCGCCAATGGCAAAAGGCACGGAAACCTGTACAATTGCAAGTGCCGTTCAGCGATAACAGCGTTGCAATAGGTCTTGCCGCCGATCAGCAAAGCTGTTGAGGTAATTTTGGTCACATATAAAAGAACATGCTCATGACGATAGAACCGCAAACAGTCGATGTGGATCACAGTGGCAAACCCCGCCGGTTTGTCTTTGTCCTTATGGAAAATTTCACGATGCTGTGCTTTGCCTCAGCCATCGAAAGCCTGCGCATTGCCAACCGCACTGCGGGTAAACCGCTATATAGTTGGAAAATTATCGCTGAAGGCGGCGAAACTGCGACCTGTTCGAACGGGTGTGGCTTTACCGTGCAGGATGATCTGTGTGAACTGGACCGCGACGATACCATCATGCTTTGCGGCGGCTTGGACGTTCAGCATGCAACGACCAAACGCATTCTCAACTGGATCAGACGCGAGGCGCGGCGCGGCGCGGCCATCGCTGGCCTGTGTACTGCAGGCTACACAATGGCACGCGCGGGCCTGCTGGACGGCAAAAAGGCCACCATTCATTGGGAAAACCAAGACAGTTTCCTCGAAGAATTCGAAGATGTTGAGCTAACCAAATCCGTATTCGTCGTCGACGGCAACCGGATCACAACAGCTGGCGGCACGGCGTCGATCTGTCTCTTATACACATCTGACGCTGCCGACGAATAG
>CAJXTP010000306.1 GCA_913061335.1 uncultured Loktanella sp. | reverse complement strand
CCTCTCTATTCGTCGGCAGCGTCAGATGTGTATAAGAGACAGGGCATGGAACGCGCATAGTTTTGCTTGGTCGCCATATAGGCCGCGTGCGGGCCGCCGTAGCCAACAGGCACACCAAAACGCTGCGTGCTGCCGACAGCAATATCAGCGCCCATCGCACCAGGTTCTTTGAGCAACGTCAGCGAAAGCGGATCAGCGGCGATGATGCCGATGGCCTTTGTAGCATGCAGCTTGTCCATCTCTGGCGTGAAATCACGCAGGTGGCCATGTGTCCCCGGAAACTGGAAAATCGCACCAAAGACAACGGCGGCGTCCAGATCGTCGGGCTTGCCGATGATAATCTCAATCCCCAAGGGGGCTGCGCGGGTTTTCATGACCGCAATGTTCTGCGGATGGCAGTTCTCGTCGATGAAAAAGCCCTTAACCTTGGTCTTGGCGACGCGCTGCGCCATTGTCATCGCCTCGGCGCAGGCGGTGGATTCGTCAAGAAGCGACGCGTTCGAAATCTCAAGCCCTGTCAGGTCGGACACCATCGTTTGAAAGTTCAAAAGCGCCTCAAGTCGACCCTGCGAAATCTCGGGTTGGTAGGGCGTATAGGCCGTATACCATGCTGGATTTTCCAAGATATTGCGCTGGATCGCAGGTGGCGTAACCGTGCCATGATACCCCTGTCCGATCAGCGAGGTCAGCACCTTGTTCTTGGATGCCGTGACTTTCATGTGATGCAACAGCTCACGCTCTGACATTGCTTTACCGAAATCGAGCGGCTTCGCCTGCCTGATTTTTGCAGGCACCGTATCAGAAATGAGCGCGTCAAGATCGTCCGCCCCCACGACTTTTAGCATTTCAACCATCTCCGCAGGGGATGGTCCGATATGTCGCCGGTTGGCAAAATCATAGGGCAAATAGTCTGTGGGGGTGAAGGTCATGGCAGGCTCCGGTAGTTAAGAGATCAGGGCGTTATAGGCGGCTTCGTCCATAAGATCGTCCATCTGGGACGGGTCCGATGGCTTCATCTTAAAGAACCAACCAGCACCTATTGCGTCTTCATTTGCGAGCCCAGGATTGTCGGTCAGTGGCGTGTTCACTTCGACGATTTCGCCATCGATTGGGGCGGTAATGTCAGAGGCGGCTTTGACGCTCTCGATTACCACGACTTCTTCGTCTTTAGTGACGGTCGTGCCCACATCTGGCAGCTCAATAAAGACGATATCGCCCAGCTGTGATGTCGCATGTTCCGTGATGCCGACGACGACAAGGTCGCCTTCAATGCGTAGCCATTCGTGCTCTTCGGTGAATTTCATGTTGGTCTCTCCGTGAAGTTTAGCGTTTAAAATTAGCGGGTGTGAAAGGCAGTGACGTGACGGTCAGCGGCAAGCGCTTCCCGCGAAGTTCACCGTAAACTGTGGTGCCGATTATGGCCTGCGCGGTTGGTAAATACCCCATTGCCATCGGGCCCCCTATTGTTGGGCCAAAGCCGCCAGAAGTGATTTTTCCGATTGGGGTTTGATCATCGGTTGTGGCAAAAAGCACGACGCCTTCGCGCATCGGGGCACGACCCTCGGGCAACAGACCTACACGTTTATTTGTGGCGCCATTGGTAAGTTCGGCCAACACAATTTCCGCACCCGGAAAACCGCCTTGTCTGTCGCCACCAGTGCGCCGCACCTTTTGGACAGCCCAATTCAACGAGGCCGTTGTTGGCGTCGTGTCGGTATCTATGTCGTGACCATAAAGGCAAAGCCCGCTTTCCAGACGCAAGCTATCGCGCGCACCAAGGCCAATCGGGGTAACATCAACATGTGCCAACAATTGCCGAGCAAGTTCAGCGGCTTGCGTTGCGGGTACCGAAATCTCATAGCCATCTTCGCCAGTATATCCTGACCGCGACACCCAGCATTCCGCACCAGCAAGCGACAGCGTGGCCACATCCATAAACCGCATATCAGCGGCTTTGGGATCAAGGGTCGCCAAGACATCCGACGCCGCAGGCCCCTGCAACGCCAACAGCGCACGGTCCGTAATTTCGGTGACAGTAACACCGCTTAGGTTCTCCTGCATATGCACAATGTCGGCAATTTTACATGCTGCATTCACCACAACAAAAACGTGATCCCCACGGTTGGCCAGCATCAGGTCATCCATGATCCCGCCAGCATCGTTGGTGAAAAACCCATAGCGTTGGCGATCTTGTTTCAGACCCAAAATATCAACGGGGATCAACTTCTCAAGTGCCAACGCGGCGGCAGCAAAATCATCGCCTTTGACAATGACTTGACCCATGTGGCTCACGTCGAAAAGCCCAGCTTTTTCGCGGGTATGCGTGTGTTCTTGCATCACGCCCATCGGGTATTGGACCGGCATGGCATAGCCTGCGAACGGCACCATTTTGGCGCCCAATTCAACATGCAAATCATGTAGCGGTGTGTGTAGTAATTCAGTCATCGACGGCCTCACTCATTTTGGCCGATCAGATATCAAAACATCCTACGGCACCACGTCCGCGCGAAAGCAAATGCCCTCACGTGTGATGCCCCCTCTGTCCTTGCGCCTGAGATTGCTATCCCTTCGGCGGGCACCATGTTGGCACCTCTCTCCAGAGTCTTCGTGTCTACGTCGGTCCGTTGGCCTGAGAGTTTCCGAGGCGGTTGCTCCTTCGGCACCAGTAGTCTGGTTCTCCCGACGTCGATATTTGCGGATCATGCCCTGTGGAATTTACGCAATCAAGACCTAAGTTCCGTTCGCTGCATTCAATTGTATACAATCAAGGGCGCCTGTTCTGTTCCAGAGTGTCCGATACTTCACGGTCTCTACTGCGCAAATGACTACATATCGCGCCGAATACCCCTGCGACAATAACTATAGTCCGCACGAAGGGCTGCAAAAACGGTATCCAGCCCAAACGAAAATCACGCGCCAAAATATCGTCACATTGAAGGAAAACGAAAAGCCCCTGAGTTTAAATTTGAAAACGAGGCAAAAGATGACGACCATCAATACGAAAATCAAAAGATTGGGCAAAAGCAGATCTGGCAATTGCAGGTGCAGTGGCACTTGCGAATGCAACTGCGGCAACGCGACCCCATCTTATCTGTTTCGACTGATCGGCCTCACCTCTTTTGACATCATCGTCGAATGCGTTTGGGAAGCCTACTCCTCTAAGTGCCTGAATGAAGGCATGGTCGCGTGCGGCTATGTGGTGGCGATCTGTTCGCCAAAACAGCCAAAACTAATACCTACCTTGGATCAATCTCAGATTTGTGACCTGCGACACAGAACGTCACGCGCATATCGTGCTTTATCGACGGACAATATTGAGCCTGTCTCTTATACACATCTGACGCTGCCGACGAAT
>CAJXTP010000305.1 GCA_913061335.1 uncultured Loktanella sp. | reverse complement strand
GTGCCGCGACGTGATTGTCGCCCAAACGTTCAAAATAACCATGTTCGTCGCTAATAGCGTCGACACGGTCAAACCAATCGTCTGCGTCTAAGCCGCTCAATTCGGCCTCAAAATCTAGGCGCATATCTTTCATTACTGCTCTCCGATCCGGATTTTCCGGTAACTCTTTCGCAGAATATGCCTGTCATTTGTGTCAAAATTGGGCGCTGGATTAGCCCGTTTCTGGGTAAATACAGGTCAAAAGAACGCTTGAAGGCCTGTTTGTGCACGGCCCAAGATCAATGCGTGCACGTCATGTGTACCCTCGTATGTGTTCACTGTCTCTAGGTTTACCATATGGCGCATCACGTGGAAGTCTTCGGAAATGCCGTTACCGCCGTGCATGTCACGCGCCATGCGGGCGATATCAAGCGCCTTGCCACAGTTGCTGCGTTTCATCATCGAAATCATCTCTGGGGCGGCTTTGCCCTGATCCATAAGGCGGCCGACCTGTAGGGACCCTTGCAGGCCCAAGGTGATGTCGGTCTGCATATCCGCCAGCTTTTTCTGGAATAGCTGGGTCTGTGCGAGTGGCTTGCCAAACTGCTTACGGTCCAGCCCATAGGAGCGTGCCGCGTGCCAACAGGCCTCTGCGGCCCCCATAACCCCCCAAGAGATGCCATAGCGCGCACGGTTCAGGCAGCCAAACGGTCCCTTAAGCCCCTGTACGCCCGGTAACAGCGCATCTTCGCCGACCTGCACGTTATCCATCACGATCTCGCCGGTGACAGATGCCCGTAAGGACAGCTTACCGCCGATCTTAGGGGCTGACAGACCCGTCATGCCTTTTTCCAAGATAAAGCCACGGATTTTGCCGCCGTGGTCTTCGGACTTGGCCCAGATGACAAACACATCCGCGATAGGCGAATTCGAGATCCACATCTTGGACCCTGTAAGGCTGTACCCAGTGGCAGTTTTGCGCGCCACGGTCTTCATGCCCGAGGGGTCAGAGCCCGCATCAGGTTCGGTCAGACCAAAGCAACCGATCAGGCTGCCGGCCGCAAGACCGGGTAAGTATTTGATGCGCTGGGCTTCAGACCCGTAGGCGTGGATAGGGTACATTACCAACGACGACTGCACCGACATCATCGACCGATAGCCGGAATCGATGCGCTCAACCTCGCGGGCCACAAGGCCGTAGGTCACATAAGACGCGCCAAGCCCGCCGTATTCTTCGGGGACAGTAAGACCCAGCAGGCCGATCTCACCCATCTGGGTAAAAATCGACGGGTCAACGGTGGCGTCGCGGTTAGCCGCAGTCACGATAGGAGCCAGCTTGTCTTGGGCAAATGCAGCGGCGGCATCGCGCAGCATACGTTCATCCTCGGACAGTTGATCCTCAAGCCGCATAGGGTCAGCCCAATCAAAAGGACCCAGATCAGGGCCAAAACCGGCCTGTGTGTCAGCAGCAGTGTTCATCGTGGGCATCCTTTTGTTCGGTTATGCCAAGACATAGTCCGTTGCTGGATGGGGAACAATTGTTTTCAGGGTGGGGTTGTTCGGTTGGGTGCAATTGAGTGGCAGCTTTGCGGACAAAGGGTGAATTCGCTGCAACTGCGCCAACGGCTGGTTTCAGCGCTAAGTCACATACGTCGAAATGTAAGTCTTGAAACTACCGGTGGTTTTCTGTCTTCCGCTGCAGCTGCTACGATAATAGCTTTTGGCACTTTTGATTGCACGCCGCGAAACCAACATTCGCCATATTTTTAGTAATACTAAAAATAAATTGACTTGCAGTGCCAATGTATGCAATTTTTTTACCTATGCTAAAAAATAACATCCAGGTAAAAGACAATGCAGCGCCCGATCTTGGGGCCTCTTTGCGCGCCAAACGCAAGGAGTTGAAGCTCACTATGCAAAGTGTCGCAGACGCCGCTGGATTGTCTGTTGGTTTTATCAGTCAAGTCGAACGCGGACTTACATCTCCCTCTTTAGGCTCTCTTGCCTCTCTTGCCGCCGCTCTCGATACCGAAATTAGTAGTTTTCTACATCAACCAAGTGCTGGTAGCCAAACCACACATGAAGCCAGCCGTTTGGCATATTCCGTGGCCGATGCTGACGTATCGTATGAGCGGCTTTCAACTTCCTTTGCGGGATCAAAGCTCCATTCCGTCATCGTGCATGAAACACCGGGGCACCGGATGGAACCGATCAGCCATCATGGTGAAGAGATGTTTTATATTCTTGACGGTGAAATCACGGTTGAAATCGAAGGTGAAGTCGAGGTTTTGCGCAAAGGTGACTCTATCCACTTTGAGAGCCGCCGCGTGCATTCCACTTGGAACCACGGTTCATCAATTGCGTCCATTCTGTGGTGTGGCACCATGGATGTTTTTGGTGATGCGCCCGCCCCAATTCACAAAAAAGCCTCACCTCAAGAGGTCGCAACTTACCCAACCGGAGAAACTGAAAAATGATGAAAAATACTGCTCTGATTACAGCGCTTTGCGCGGCGACGGCTTTGGCCAGTCCTGCTTTTGCCGAAACCGTATTACGTCTTGATGAAGTGGCCGTCGGTGAACTTGATCCGGCCAAAGCATCCGATTATGCCGACAGCATTTTGATGTTCAACGTCTATGATACGCTTGTGCTGCCTGCGCAGGGTGGCCCCGGCCATACACCACACCTTGCCGCAAGCTGGGACGTCGACGGTGCGACGTACACCTTCACATTACGCGATGACGTCATGTTCCAATCTGGCAACAAGATGACAGCCGCAGACGTGGTTTATTCCGTTGAGCGTATGCAAGCGCTTGGTGCGGGTCTTTCGTATCTTTTTGCGGGAGTAACTGCTGAAGCTGTTGATGACACGACCGTAACCCTCACACTAGAGACACCATATGCACCATTCATTGCGTCTTTGGTCCGCCTTCCAATCGTTGATATGACGCTTGTGAAAGCAAACTCTGATTCCGAATGGGGTGAAGATTTCTTGTCCGGAAACGGCGCGGGAACTGGTGCTTACTCGGTGACGTCACATAACCCCCAAGAAGAAACGGTTATGGCTAAGTCTGATAGCTATTTCCTTGATGTTGCAGATGTTGCCCCCGACACGGTACGTCTGCGTTACGGCCTTGAGCCAGCGACGGTTCGCACGTTGATCGCCCAAGGCGAGCACGACATTGCCAGCCAGTGGTTGCCACCAGAGGTGGTTCAAGCACTGGCTAATGACGGCGCACAATTACTGACTGAAAGCGGAACCGGTGGCTTCTACTTCAAGATGAATACGCAGAAACCACCGCTTGATAACGTGAATTGCCGTTTGGCGCTGAGTGCTGTGTTTGATTACGGCACAGCCATTCAGATGATTGCGATCAATGATGAAG
>CAJXTP010000304.1 GCA_913061335.1 uncultured Loktanella sp. | reverse complement strand
TCCTTCATAGCAAACATTGCTCGAAAGAGACCGGAACTAAACCGTGACAAGACCAGTCATTCACTCATAATCCGCGAAGCCCCGTTCCTAACTCGCAATGGACAACAAGCTTCAGTTGAAAAGGCGTCTCCCAAAGTTGAATGTTTTGTCCGCAGCAGAGGAATTTACGCTCCTGTTAGAACAGGTCCGACAAAATTTCATCTGTATGCTCTCCGAATGTCGGTGGCGTGTGACGATAGCTGACAGGTGTTTTGGAAAATTTTAACGGATTGCCGATCACCTTGATGCTGTCGGATTGGGCTGCACCCTTGGGGATCTCTACAAGCATTTCGCGAGCCTCGACTTGGCCAGAGGCGAATACGCGATCAAGCGTATTCACAGGTCCAACAGGTACTTTGATCGCCTCAAGCCCAGCAACGACAGCATCCGTTTCGATCTGACGTAATAGCTGTTCAATCTCTGCAATCAACGCATCGCGGTTTTTGAGTCGCACAGGATTTGTTGCAAATCGCGGATCGCTAATCCAGTCTGGTCGCCCGACCCACTCTGCAAACCGTGAGAACTGACTGTCATTGCCAACTGCGACAACCACATGACCATCAAAGGTTTCGAATACTTGGTAGGGTACGATATTTGGGTGTGCGGTGCCGCGTCGTTTGGGCAAATCACCACTGGTCAGATAGTTTGTCCCTTCGTTGACCAACCATGCGATTTGGCTATCAACCAAAGCAAGATCAATGTGTTGACCTTCCCCTGATTTATCCCGGTACCGCAGGGCTGCCAAAATACCGGTCGAGGCATACATCCCGCACATGACATCCGCGACGCCAACACCGACTTTCATAGGCTGACCATCCGGCTCACCTGTCAATGACATGATGCCGCCGTAGGCCTGTGCCATAAGGTCATATCCCGGCTTGTGCGCGTTCGGACCAGTTTGCCCATATCCTGTAATCGAACAATAGACGAGTTGAGGTGCTATCTTTGACAACGCCCGGTAGTCCAAGCCGTATTTCTTTAACCCGTCAGTAGTGAAATTCTCGACGAGAACGTCGCTGATCTTCGCCAACTCACGTATTATATTTTGCCCCTCTGTACTTGCCAGATCAACGGCAAGAGAACGCTTGTTTCGGTTTGCGCAGACAAAATACGCGCTCAAATCAGTATCGAGCCCATCTTTGCCTTTGACAAAGGGCGGGCCCCAAGAACGCGTATCATCCCCATTTGTGGTCGGATTTTCGATCTTGATTACATCGGCTCCTAAGTCGGCGAGAAGTTGTGTACAGGTTGGACCTGCCAAAATCCGACTTAGATCAAGAATGCGCAGCCCGTGTAACGGTCCTGTCATGTCGACGTCTCCAGTGAAAAACAAGCCTTCGAAATCCGTCTGCATGCCTCGCGTAGGTTGTCCTCGGATGCTGCGGTCGAAATGCGAATATGGGGCGATAGGCCAAAGGCGACGCCGGGCACCGCAGATACGTGATGCACATCAAGGAGCCAGTCACACACGGCTTGATCATCGGTTAGAATACGTCCTTCCGGAGTTTTGCGGCCAATCAGACCCGCGCAACTGGGATAGACATAAAAAGCGCCTTCTGGGTTCAGGCAATTGATCCCGTCAATGGTATTCAGGGCAGAGACCACAATGTCTCTACGTGCAGCAAAGCTTGCCGCGCGGTCAGCCATGAAATCGGTTGGGCCGTTTAAGGCGGCAACAGACGCCGCTTGAGAAATCGAGCAAGCATGTGTGCAGCTTTGCCCTTGCACCACATTCATAGCCTTGATCAGATCGATAGGGCCTGCGCCGTAGCCAATCCGCCAGCCGGTCATTGCAAAGACTTTTGAGACACCGTTCACAAGCAATGTTCGATCCCGCAGATCAGGTGCCACATTCAAAATGGATGCGAATTTGTGGCCATCAAACATAAGATGTTCATAAATATCATCGCTGAGGATACGTACATGCGGATGACAGCGTAAAACGTCGGCTAACCCTGCAAGCTGATCCGCTGAATAGACTCCGCCAGTTGGGTTGGACGGCGAATTGAGCATAAGCCAGCTGGTCTTCGGTGTGATGGCCCGTTCCAACTTTTCCGGCGATAGCAGAAAGTTCTCACTTTGCGGGCAATCCACAGTCACAGGGGTGCCGTCTGCGATAGCGACCATATCGGGATAGGAAGACCAGTATGGAGCAGGTATTATGACCTCATCCCCTTTGGACAAAGTGGCCATAAACGCGTTGTAGATAACTTGCTTTGCGCCGTTGCTGACGCTGACCGCCTCTACCGTAAAACTAAGCATATTTTCTCGGCTCAACTTTTCAACAATTGCAGTTCGCAACGCGGGCGTACCCGGAACCACGGTATAGCGCGTTTGATCCGCCGCGATGGCAGCGACGGCGGCTTCTTTAACATGATCCGGTGTGTTGAAATCTGGTTCACCAATCCCAAGATCGATCACCGGATAACCTTGAGATTGAAGGCTGCGTGCCTTTTGTACGAGACCCAGAATCATAGAGGGTTGGACAGATAGAAGCCTGTCAGCGGACATTTTAGATACGTCCATCATAGGCCCCTTGATCGATAATGGCTGCGATCACAGTGAACGTGTCGGACGTGCGCGCGGCGTTCAGTGCAGCAACCAGCTCTGTTTTAGATGTTACTGTATGCCCCGCACCACCTAAGGATTTGCCCAATGCCTCAAAGTCATGCCTGTCAAAACCGACACCTGCATTTTTCATCTGGCGTTGACGCTGCTTTAGCTCAATCAAGGACAGGCAGGCATCGACAAAGACGACAAATATGGTCTTGAGGCCAAGTTCGGATGCTGTGGACAATTCGCCACCCACCATCAACATCCCAGCGTCGCCAGAGAACGACACGACGGCGCGATCTGGATCAACCAATGATGCGCCCATCGCCAATGGCACGGCACATCCCATCGTACAAAGGGCGGATGATTGCAAAAGACTGCGAGCTTCGAAACACTGCCACTTTTGCGAAAGCAGAATACGGTGCGCACCTGAGTCCACAGTAGCAACTGTATCGCGCGGCAGATTTTCACGGCAAGTCTCGATAATGACACCCGGCCCCCAGATATCTTCGGCTGCGAAATCAGCAATCAGCTTGCCTTGCGCGGCGGCAATCGCGCCGTCCGTCCATGTGTTCCGTGCCGTCACACCATTGGATATTTCGCGCAGCGTTAGCCCCACATCCGTTACAAAATGCAGGCCGGATTGGTGCATGTAATGGGTGTTTGCCTCGGCGGAAATGTCGATGACATTTGTGGTTTCAACATCCCAGATATCCCGCCAACCAGTACGCATTTCGATAGGATCGTAACCCTGTCTCTTATACACATCTGACGCTGCCGACGAATAGAGAG
>CAJXTP010000303.1 GCA_913061335.1 uncultured Loktanella sp. | reverse complement strand
CTCTCTTATCAAATAACGCTATTTGGACCCATAAGCGCTGACGTCAGACAGTGCGGATCAAGCGCAATTGAATCGGCCAATTCAATCCCGTCACACAGGTGACGATGCTTTGGTGCAATCCGCAGAAATGCACCAATACACCCGTCTACGTGGAACCAGATCTCATACTTTTGGCATAATTTGGCAATTGCGTTCAGATCGTCCAACGCACCGGTATTTGTCGTACCGACAGTACCAATGACGCAGGCAGGCTTAATGCCCGCTGAAATATCATCCGTGATGGCTTGTTCTAGGGCTGTGATATCCATTCTTTGGTGATCGTCGGTTGGCACAGAGGTCAAGGATTTGGCTCCCAGTCCGAGCGTTTCAAGTGCCTTCTGATGGCAGCTGTGAACCTGATCGGACGCGTAGAATCGCAGTGGTTGCGGCATCGCTAGAATGCCTTCTTCGCGCACATTGACTCCAGCTTTGGCATTTCGCGCAATCGTGTGGGCCACCATATTAGCCATCGATCCGCCGCTTGTTAAAGTGCCACTCGCGGTTGCTGGAAACCCCATCATTTCTTTGAACCAATCAACAACTTGACTGTCCATCGCCGCCGCCGCTGTGTTTCCGCCTCCTAGGTTCGACCCATCCACAGCCGCCAGAAAATCGCCGAGCGCGCCGGTGAAACTGCCAGATCCCATGTACCAGCCCCAAAACCGAGGGTGAATATTGCCCATTGAATAGGGAAGCAGGTTCTCGCGTAGTTCTTTATAAACTGTCTCAAGGTCTTGTGGGGCCGTCGGAACGGATGTGTCGAAATGCGCGCGCACAGTATCTGGCATCTCGTTCCAAACGCCACGTTCGCGCACGGTATCGAGGTGCCCAATAGCGTCATCGATCATTTCATGCGCCAATTTACGGGTGCGCTCCCAGTCTTCGGGATCAAGCGTTTCTTCAATGTTGCTCATATTATATTTGCCTCCGTAAATTCCTTAGAAAGATGTATGGCGCATTGAGATGAGTCAAGATTGAAGGCCTAACCAGTATGTTCGCGCGTTCGACACACATCGCGCGGTTATGTTTGTGTCAGCGCGCGCGATGTAAGCTCTTCTAAGAGAATAAGAATATCCGACCCAATCTCCATTTGCGAATTTGATGGATGATAATCAGCATCCGACTCCCAAGATGCTACGAGGTCGCGTGCAATTTCAAATGCAGCCACAAAATCCGGCGTCTGGCGCAACGCTTGGTTAAAGTATGCGTCACCGAACCAAGTCCATTCCGATGCATCTGAACACCCAAAGGATTTGCTGTCGCTATCGGATGCCGTGATAATGAGTCTATCAGCAGCCGCCAATTCATCGATGAACGATCCAGCGTAACAAGCAGATATAACGATAACGACATTCGACAGCTTTGAACGTTCCAGCATATTGGCCAGCTGAACAGATGACATGTTCTTGACCCCAGTTTCGTAAAAGCTGAGAGAAAACTGATCTGGGGCACCATGTGAAGTCAAATATACAAGCGCTACATCCTTTGATGTATCCATTTCGCTGGCAACCTTGTTGAAAGTTGCTTCAAGGTTTCGCATGTTGGCGAGCGGAAAAGCCACTGGATCTATGCGCGAATTTGCCAGTTGTACCTGTGCTGTCGTTACACCAAAGACGTCTTCAACGATTTGTGGAACCGCGCGCGCCTCTCGTAAAAAGACCTGTTGATATGCCGTGCCTGCACCCAGGATCGTAAACAGCCTTGGATGTGAACTTGGTTCTTGGCCCGGTTCAAGTTTCGCAAATTGCTCTTTGAGCAACACAGTTTGGGCATAGTAAATTTCTTCAATATCAATGGGTATATATTGATTGCTTGTTTCGCCTTCAGATCCGTCAGCTTGATAATATGATTTGGGATGAAATATCCCAGCATACTGCGCGAAAGGCCATTGCATGAAAACGCTCGCAGTAATTCCTACAAAAAGGCTGATGGAGAGTTTCCAAGTGGCACCTTCCACGAACTTTGGAAGTCGCACGAGGTAAACGAGAGTGAGCACTACAAAAATACCCAGCGAGATGAGATAGGTATGAAGTTGATCCGCCGGAAAGAAAACTAGGAACATGACCACGAAAGCCAGCGTCGACATCAACGCAATGTACGCAATAATGGCCTGCACCAATCCTTTTCCAAGGCCAAACGCGGCCAGAATGCTAAGGAGCACGCCAAACTCGATAAAGAGAATGGCAAGAAAATTAGGAATGTCCCAAAATTCGTAGCCGCCTATTGGCCAAGACTGGACAGCAAGACCAAATAGTCTAACGGTCAAATATACAACGATGGCAACAAGTGCCGCGCGCGCACTGTTTGAAAATGACCCGTTTGACGGGCTGCGAAATGTTAATAGTCTTAGTCCATTAGAAATATCGTGTATCATCAAATTCTCCGTATCTATTGGCTACAACCATACGTAGAACTGAGGCCAAATTTAACCGTGACGACGGATTTTGTTGAACAGCCCTGAAAATCCAATTCCGTTGAATTTAGTTTCGCACCCAAAGCAAGCAATCCAATATGGACCGTGGATATATGGGCCATAAAAAAACGCCCCGTGGGGCGTCTGTTTCGTGAGCGATGTATCTGGGTGGTTAGCCGTTCCAGCTGCGTACCGGTCCGCAATCCATATGGACAAAGTTTGACCCACGGTACCGGCCAACACCACCAGCACGACACGATTGTGCAGCGCGCGACATTTGGTCTGTAGTTCGTCCAACAAGGCGCAGATCAGCGGCTTGTCCGACCATGTGTAATGAATTTTTAGCGACGCCGCGAGACCGGCTACGCAGCATGGCATTGGTCTGTGGGGACCGATAGCCAGATAGCATCAAATACGGCTCATTTATATTTAGTAGATTGTGGGTTGCAGCCATGATGTCGATTGTCCGCGTATCGATATCGATCGCCTGACCGGTCCGCCAATCACGCATAAAGGTGTTCACTTCGCGAATTGCCTCGCCGATATATTCGCCTTCAATCCAATAGATCGTGTCGAGCCGTTCGCCCGTCCGACCAGAAAACATCTGGATACGGCGCACGTCACCGCCGCCACGCAGGAAACCTGCTGCATTTGAATATGTGGGCGCCGCAATAACGGCCGTTGCCGCAAATGCACCCAAAATTCCACGCCGGGTCATGCCCGTAGAGCTGATCTTTTTCATGTTTTTAGCGCCTGTCCCGTCGCTCAATATCGTCCCGCGTTACCGCGGCGTTGTCATCTATCCCCAGATGCCTGCGTTTTATTGCATAGGATGATTCGTTGACCAACCCCTGTTTTGGATAGTCATGGTAAACAAGGGGGTAATAGGCGAAATTTTGCGCATTTTTTTGTGATTTTTTGTGATGTTGCCTTTTT
>CAJXTP010000302.1 GCA_913061335.1 uncultured Loktanella sp. | reverse complement strand
CAGGTCTTGGACCTTGTTGAACTGCATTTCAGACACCAGTGGGCCAATATGCTGACCACCCTCGGATGCGGCATTGACCTTGGTGGCGTCAGCGGCGGCTTTGGCCTGTTCCACGGCTTCGGCGTAACGTGACCGCTCCACAAGCATCCGTGTCGGCGCGTTGCACGACTGACCAGTGTTGTTAAAACAACGCGCGATGCCCTGTGCGACAGCCTTTGGATCAGCATCCGCAAACACAAGGTTCGCGCCCTTGCCACCCAATTCCAAACTTACGCGCTTGACCGTTTCAGCAGCCGCAATCGTGATCGCACGACCAGCACGGGTAGAGCCAGTAAAGCTAACCATATCAACGTCTTTGTGCACCGAAAGCTGGCTACCAACACCTGGTCCGTCGCCGTGCAACATGTTGTAAACGCCCGCTGGTACGCCAGCCTCGTCCATAATTTCGGAAAACAGAACCGCAGACAGCGGCGATTGCTCGGATGGTTTCAACACCATTGTACAACCAGTTGCCAGCGCAGGAATAACCTTGAGCGCGATCTGGTTCATCGGCCAGTTCCACGGCGTGATCAGCGCGCAAACACCAATCGGTTCATGGATAATACGCGTATCGTCTTCGCCCGCGCGCAATGCATGTTCAAACTCATAGTCTTTCAGCGACGCAATAAACGCCTTTAGGTGAAACGAGCCCGTACCGGACTGCGAAACCTTGGACATATCAATCGGCGCGCCCATCTCGGTGCTGATCACAGCGCCCAATTCATCAGACCGACGCATGTAGACGTCCAAAATGCTTTGCATCAGCTCAAGCCGCTCGGCCTTGGATGACAAACGCCATTTCGGGAACGCGGCCTTAGCAGCAGCAACAGCCGCATCAGTATCCGCCTGCCCCCCAAGCACAATCGTGTCCGCGACTTCTTCGGTCGATGGGTCGATCACATCAAAGTCGTGACCAGCCATTGGCGCAGTCCACATACCGTTGATATAAAAGTTACGTGAGTTTTCCATAGTGGTCGCCTTTTCAATCCAATTTCATTTTACATTCCCCGCGACACGGTGCGTGTGCAAGGCAAATCTGGGGGTCGCCTTGGGCTATTTGCCCAAACAATAACGCATGATCGCCTTTTGCGCGTGCAGCCGGTTTTCCGCCTCATCGAAGATCACCGAATGCTTGCCGTCCATCACCGATGACGTGGCCTCATCATCGCGGTGCGCAGGCAGGCAGTGCATGAACAACGCATCATCTTTGGCCTTTGCCATCAACGCATCATTGACCTGATAACCGCGCAGCTGATTGTGGCGGCGTTCGCGGGCCGATTGCGGATCATGCATCGACACCCACGTGTCCGTCACGACCAGATCAGCACCTTCAACGGCAACATCCGGATTGCGCTCAGTGCGATAAAGTCCGTCAAGCGCGCGTTCAGGCTGCAGCGTCTGAGGCCCTGTAAACACCAGCTCAAAGTCGAACTGCTTGGCGGCATGGGCAAAGCTGGCGAACACGTTATTGCCGTCACCTGTCCAAACAACTTTCTTGCCTTTGATCGGGCCGTTATGTTCTTCAAACGTCATGATATCGGCCATGATCTGACAAGGATGCGTCCGGTTTGTTAGCCCGTTAATCACGGGCACAGATGCATATTCCGCCATCTCCAAAATCGTATCTTCTTCAAACGTGCGCATCATAATCAGATCAACATACCGCGACAAAACCCGCGCCGTATCTGCGATCGTCTCGCCGTGGCCAAGCTGCATATCAGCGCCAGACAGCACCAATGTTTCGCCGCCCATTTGGCGCACACCAACGTCAAAGCTAATCCGCGTGCGCGTCGATGGTTTTTCAAAAATCAGCGCGACCATATGGCCCGCAAGCGGCTGATCCGCGTCCTTAGCACCCTTAGGCTGCCCTGCACGCGCATCTTTCATTACGCGAGCTTGGTCGATGATGCCCCGCAAGGCAGTGGTGTCAGTCGTGTGAATGTCTAGAAAATGGGTCATATCAGTGTCTTTATATAAGCGGGCCACGGCCCAGAGAATTAGGTATTGCGGGCCACTTGGGTCGCCGCCGCATCAAGCTTTTCAACCGCCGCCGCGATGTCTTCGTCGGGGATGTTCAGCGCAGGCAACAGCCGGATCACGTTATCAGCAGCAGGCACCACCAGCAGGTTATGATCATAGCCCGCGTTAACGACATCCATGTTCACTGCAACGCATTTCAGACCAAGCATCAGGCCAGTTCCGCGCACGCTTTCAAACACATCAGGATGCGTGGCAACCAGCCCTTCCAGCTTTTGACGCATCAGCGACGCCTTGCGGTTCACCTCTGCCAAAAATGCATCATCAGCCACGATATCCATGACAGCACCGCCCACAGCGCAGGCCAGCGGGTTGCCACCATAAGTCGATCCATGCGTGCCAGCAGTCATGCCCGACGCGGCGTCTTCAGTCGCCAAAACAGCGCCCAGCGGAAAGCCACCGCCGATGCCCTTAGCGACCATCATAATGTCAGGCGTGACCCCTGCCCATTCATGCGCAAACAGCTTACCGGTCCGGCCAACGCCGCATTGGACTTCATCGAGCATCATCAAGATACCGTGCTCATCACACAGATCACGCAGCCCCTTAAGGCAAGCATCCGGCAGGACTTTGATCCCTCCCTCGCCCAATATCGGTTCCACAAGAATGCCCGCGATAGTGCCAGACTTTGCAGCCTCACTCAGAGCATCGTGATCGCCAAATTCCAGATGGACAAATCCGGGCAACAACGGGCCAAACCCTTTGGTCATTTTCTCGGACCCAGCGGCGGCAATACCAGCAGACGATCGGCCATGAAACGACCCCGTAAAGGTAATGATATCCGTGCGCTCTGGCTGGCCTTTGTCGAACCAATATTTGCGGGCCATCTTAATCGCCAGCTCGCAGCTTTCTGTGCCCGAATTGGTGAAAAACACCGTGTCGGCAAACGTCTTATCAACCAACGCATCAGCCAGCTTTTGCTGGGCAGGAATGTTATACAAGTTCGACACATGCCACAGGGCATTCGCCTGATCCTTCAACGCAGTCACCAGCGCAGGATGCGCATGACCCAAGACGTTCACCGCAATTCCTGCGCCCAAATCCAATATCTGTCGCCCATCAGCCTCTGTCAGCCAAGAGCCTTCACCTTTGACAAATGTCAGCGGCGCGCGGGAATAGGTCGGCAGGACGGAAGCGATCATAGCGGATCAGCCTTTTCTGGATAAAAGAAGCCCGATTGGTGCCAATGGCAGGGCGTCATGTCAATGTTTATTGGGGGTGAAAGAAGACAAGTGTAAGCGGACGCAAAAATTAGCGTCGGCGTCGGATCACATATGTTGTGCTTATCATCATGCTTAACAGTTAGCCCAAGACACAACCATTGAAAACCCCCAGATGTCTGCTAAGCGGAC
>CAJXTP010000301.1 GCA_913061335.1 uncultured Loktanella sp. | reverse complement strand
CCCTGACACGCTCGCAGGCTATTCCACCAAAAGAGTGATGGATTTTTTGCCCTACGCCTATGCCAATATTACACTAGGAACCGCGGAAATTAGGGGCCTGAACGCGTCGTTTCAGGCGGAAATGGCATATATATTTCGGAAAAATACCCCCAACACAATCATTGTGCACTCGATGCGCAGCGTGATGCTGGGGGGCTTTGTCGATTGGCTGTCTTCGCTCAAACGAAGGGTGCCGCATACGGTGATTATAGGCCTAATCGAAGCGGATCATCTGGCAGATGAGATCAGCTCGAACCAGTTCTCATCGGTGCTCGAAAAGTCACTAGCCAAGCTTGCGAAACTGCGGGTCAAAAATTTGATCCTGTTTGCAGAAACACATCAAGCGGTCGACTGGCTACAAGCCCGAATTACCCACATCAAGGTTCATAAGTTGCCCTATCTGGCTGCTGGCCGTGCCGTTATCGCCCGCCGCCCTGCAGACAGATCTGCGACGCTTCCGCCGGTTTTTGGGATCACAGGTAGAACCCAGAGCGAACGGGGCTTTACGCGCATCTTCAAGGCGATCCTAGGGTCCGTGTCCCAAACGGAAAAATGGCTTATTCAGGTGAACCCAGAAGCCTATCGCGCATTTGGACCTACCGACGGTGCCCTGTTCGACCGTGTTGCAGCAAACGCGCCCGACCGTATAAATTTAATCAAAGGATCTCTGACGGATGCCGAATATTACAATGCATTGTCAGAGCTGGATTGCCTCGTATTGCCCTACTCTGGTCGATATGCAGTGTCTGGGTCAGGTGTCCTATACGAAGCAATCTACAGCCGTAAATATATTATCGTCTCGCGCGGGTCGACACTGGCGGTCGAGTTGACCGAACTGGGGTATCCGCATCACCTGTTGGATATGGACGATCCACAAAGTTTAATCGACGCAGTGGCCCAAACTGCGCAGAACTGGTCTCAGATCAAGGATGACATCAGCCGGTTCTTTCAACAGGCCCCAACGCTGCCTTTGGAAAGCTTCCAAAAACTCTATACGGAAAACAAAAACTCAGACACGCAGCCTCACAGTTTCATCCGCCGGATGTGGGGTCGCATCGGGTAGGCCAGCTCAATCGCGTTGCGCAGCTTGCCCTCGTTGTAATCAATATATTGCTGTGTCGTGCTGATATCTTTGTGGTGGGCAAGTACCTGCATCACCCGCACGTTTATGCCTTTGTTCGCCAACTCGGTCAAAAACTGCCGCCTACCACCTTGACTACTTGCACCTTTAATTCCAGCCATCGCGTAATATCTTGCAAACAAGTTCACAATTGTCTGGGGACCAAAGCCACCGCACTCATCGCTGGAAAACCAAACACCCGCTGAAGCGCGCCGAGCGCTTGAGCAACTTGAGGGCTCCGCGCACGACACGCTTGCCCAAAACGAAACCGAGGAATATGAAACTCAGACCCGCAAACTCTCGTTGTGAATGAGGGAGCCTCGGGGGGGCAGGTCATAGCTAACGTTGCGGCTCGGGGCACGGCCACACGCTAGCTCGAAATGTAATCGCTCAAGTGGGTGCCAATGAAGTTTTGATAACGCTACTGTGGGGGGAAGTGATAGCTTGGTTCGATCTATCACCGGCACTCACAATTTTATTTGGTTTGATCGACCCGACACTGTGTCAGTTGATATCGCTGCCTTTAATTTAGATAGGGGTATGATCTGTGGTATATATTATGTACATGTTTATTTAATTGTTTGTTTTTAATGGGATGAGACCTCAGCATAACCTGTTGTTTGGGTTCCCGTTGGTCATGTTTTTCCAAAAGCAGCCTGTGTTTACGCTCTTAGGCGACTGTAGCGTTGGGTTTCAGGCGTTATTTTTTGATTTTGGTCGCACTTATCCAGTGGGTTCCGGGTCTGGCAGGCCGTAGAGCGCCAGGAACTTTGCCCCCTTCGCGATATTATGGGCGATGGCTGCCAGGCCGAACAGGGTTAGGTTTTTAGCCAACCCCATCAGCCGCGTTCGTGCCAATCAATAGCGGGATTTATAGGTGGCAAAGGGGCGCTCGCCGCCGGAGCGGATCACGGCAATCTCTTTGTTGCGGACCAAATCCGCTTTGGACAAAGGGTGGCCCCGATAGCCCTTGCGCTGCACTTGATCATCAATACCAAACTGCTCCAATTTTTCGCGTGTGGCTTGCGAAGAATAGGCGGCATCCGCGTAAAGCGCTGCCTCGTCGCCCAGCAATAGCGTGTCCCGTTCGGTACTGTCATGGGCATTGCCTGGTGTGACCGTTTGGCGGTGGATGAAGCCATCTTCGTCGACGCCAGTGTGGACCGAGTAGCCGTAGGTGGACTTTATATTACCGCGACTGTCGGCCTTTACGTGCCAGCCCGCATCCTTGTCGCGCGTGGGTTCATCATTGGCGTCTTTGCCGTACCCCGACTGCGCCGCTTCAACCGAAGTGGCATCGATGATATTGATGCGACCTTCAGTCATGACGATATGTTTTGCTTCAAGTTGGCGGTTCACTTCGCCCAGTAAAACCTCCCACAGGCCCAGTTCCATCAACCTCGCCCGAAAGCGCCCGATGGTAGTGGCGTCAGGGACATCCCCACCCAACTCGAGGTGACAGATTTTCCTGAACAACAGATCGCGAAACAGGGACTGAGCCAGCTCAGCATCGCTCAAGCGATACCAGATGCCCAGCAATGACGCGCGGAGTAAAGTCAGCAATGGATAGCTCGGGCGGCCAGTCTTGCTGGCATAGATTTCGGCCATGATTTGTTCGAGCTTTACCCAGTCCAAAACCGCCTCGGCACCGTCCAACCCTTGCAGGATCGCATGCTCAAGATCAGCGCTGGTAATGAAGAGTTCGGGTTGTGTGGAAAATGGCTTCTGCATGGCTTCAAAATAGCAAAATTAAACCTTCAGGGGAATCCCAGACTTATGCAGAGGTCTCGTAGTGAAATCGATCTCTGCTATTTTTTCGTTCGAAGGGGCGATCATGATTTTGTTGGTCTTCTATCCTGCCCTCCGTTAGCTAAGTACGCGGTAATCGGTTTTACTTTGCTGGCGCGCGGACAACATTGGGCCAGCTGGAGGCTTTAGGGAAAAACCGATAAAACTAGGATAAGGTACCTACCTCAACGACCCTTGATAGACTACTTTTAACGGGTTGCATTTCCCCAATCAGACCCGATAAGCATGTGGTAGTTTCCCCTTCGGAGCATCCCATTTTTATGCGTGTTATCCTGTTTATTGGACACCACAAAGTTGGTTCGTCGGCGTTACAGCGCTATCTGGCCAAAAACGCGCGCGCTCTGTTGCGCCAAGGCATACTGTACCCAGCAATTGAAGCCACCGGCATGCAACGGCTGCGGTCACGTATAGCGGCGGCCATGACTGACCCTCTGCACGTCAATATCCGCGAGGCGCATAACGCACTGGCTTTTAGCATGATGTCAGATATCAC
>CAJXTP010000300.1 GCA_913061335.1 uncultured Loktanella sp. | reverse complement strand
GCGCTGGATTGCGCTAGGACATGCCTTTGCCCATACTAAGCAAAACAGGCCAAGGATAAACCGATGGATTTGCCATTTGACGGCGGTATTAGCCAATTTTTTGCGAGTAACGCGCCAGACGCAGTGCGTGATGCGATCACTGGCGCGAAAAAGAACCAAATCCTGAACTCTGATTACCCTTATGTGACGCGGATGAAACGCGATGCATACGAGAATGAACTAGACGCGTTGCAGATTGAATTGGTGCGGCTTCAGGCTTGGGCACGCACAACAGGCGAACGAATTGTCGTGGTGTTTGAAGGCCGTGATGCGGCAGGCAAAGGCGGCACCATCTCTAGGTTCCGTGAAAACTTAAACCCGCGTCATGCGCGTGTTGTGGCCTTATCAAAACCTACTGACGTCGAGGCGGGGCAATGGTATTTCCAACGCTACATCGATCATATGCCATCGGCAGGCGAAATCGTTTTGTTTGATCGCAGTTGGTATAATCGCGGAGTCGTAGAACATGTGTTCGAATTTTGCGCTCCCGAAGCCCGTGAAAAGTGGTTTGGGCAGGTAAGTACCTTTGAAAATATGCTAGTGGATGAAGGCATAAAGCTGTTCAAAATCTGGCTGAATGTCGGGCAAGCCACGCAACTTAAACGGTTTTTGGACCGCGAGACAGATCTGCTCAAGCAGTGGAAACTGTCATGGATCGATGTTGAGGGGTTGAACCGCTGGGATGCCTACACAGAGGCAATTGGCGAGACGATAACGCGGACCCATTCGGCCGCCGCACCTTGGACCATCGTGCGGTCTGATGACAAAAGACGTGCGCGCCTGAACGCTATCCGGTCAGTATTGACGACCTTAGACTATGCTGGCCGCGACAACACAAGGCTTGGGGACATCGACCCGCTTGTCGCTGGTGGACCCGATCTCTGGCATGGTTAAACGCGGGTATCATCACGGAAATCTGCGCCAAACACTGGTCGCAGGCTGTCTGTCGCTTATTGAAAAGAAGGGCCCAACTGGTTTCAGCCTCTCAGAGGCCGCGCGTGAAGCAGGTGTGACTCCTGCGGCTGTCTACCGCCACTTTGAAGGACGCGAGGACCTGATTGCTGAGGCCGCGTTACAAGGATATGCAATTTTTGCGGACTTGATGGAACATGCCTATGCAGGTGGGCAGCCATCTGATTTGGCTGCATTCGAGGCCACAGGACGGGCCTATCTTGCGTTTGCGCGCAAATACCCTGGGCATTATGTCGCGATGTTTGAAAGTGGAATTTCTATTCAGCGGACGCCCGAATTGAACGCCGCAGCAACGCGTGCAATGGGGGTTCTTGAAACGGCTGCGGTCGCCCTTAGCCAGCACATTCCCGAACATATGCGCCCACCACCGCAGATGTTTTCGGCACATATCTGGGCAATGAGCCACGGCGTTGTTGAGCTGTTTGCGCGCGGTAGCCCCGGCACAAAATCACCGTTTCCACCAGAGGACCTTTTGGAAACAGGTATTGGCATTTATTTGCGCGGATTGGGCCTCGTTGCCCCCGACCGCTAGGAGACGATACATGAACGGAGCACTGGCAGTAATTTTTGTGGTCGCAAGTCTGACTGATATGGCGTTGAACGATTGTCCAACTGGATGTTTGGCCCAAAGAGATGCCACATCACGTCTGTCATTTCAGGCGGCAAAAGTTGAATTTCAAGAAGATATAATTGGGAATGAAATCTATGTCGGATATGATTTTGGAACCGCCTATGGCCCGTTTCAGCCAACGTTCGGGGCATCCGTCACAGACCTTGGAGATGTCTGGGTTGGAATAGGTGCAAAGTGGACGACCCAGTCGTTAAATGACAGTCCATTCTTTATCGAAGCCTCCTTGATGCCGGGATATTATGCGCAGGGTAATGGTCCTGACATTGGCGGGTCGCTGCAGTTTAGGTCATCATTGGGCGCAGGCTATGCATTTGATAATGGGGTTACGCTGCTCGCGTCGTACGATCATCGTTCAAACGCGGACACGCAGGATGTTAACCCGGGGCTCGAGACAATTGCCTTACGTGTTGCATTCCCTTTCTAAGGCGATGGGTTAAAACCCATCCTACGGCAATATGGCATCATTACCGTGGATTTGGCAGTGTCGTTACATGAACGAAAAATTGAATAACTCACTGTAAATGTTATATTATTTTGTTCTCTTGAATCATTTTCACAGATCGGAGAAGCGCGGACCATTCCTCTAGTTTTGCAGCGGGTTCTTCATTCGCGCTGCAATGAATGACGGCTCCAACGCCTCGGCAGCACCAAGCCGGTCTGCGTCAGTTTTGTTCTGGCTCAACTTGGACTTCCCCAATATCCGCGTGGGCTGAATTTCAAAAGCGACGATTCCGTTTAGTTTTTGTTCCATGAAATTGGCAGGCATGTCTGACATCCGCCATGCGGCATTCCCGTTTGTGCGGGTCTCAAACACTTTCATCAGTTGCCCAACAACTGCCAGTTTTGATTTGCGGTCATGGTGGAACGTGATTCGACCATGCACATGCACCACCTCATAGTTCCACGTCGGAACGACCTCGTGGGTATCTGGCTTACTCGGATACCAGTTGGGCGAGATATAGGCGTTATCACCAGAAAAAACTACCAATACGTCGTGGTTCGCATCAAGAATTTCATGCAGATCATTCGCCAAAGCTACGTGTCCGATCAGCCGATCCTTAACCATCATCAGTGGAATGTGATCGGCGCGTAGCCCACCAGAGGTATATGCCACAAGCGTCGCCAAAGGCGCTGCATTAATAAGTTCCAGCACAACGGACATGTCCGTTTGTTCAAAGTCTTGCGGCAAGTACACGTTGGAATCCTTTGTCTTAAAACGAAAAAGGGCGACCCGCTTGGGCCGCCCGTTTCCAAATCCATGTAACCAAAGCTTAACGCTTGGAGAACTGGAAGCTCTTACGGGCTTTTGCTTTACCGTATTTCTTACGCTCAACAACACGGCTGTCGCGTGTCAGGAAGCCGGCGGCTTTCAGCGCGGGACGCAATGTTGGGTCAAACAGCTGCAGTGCTTTGGACACGCCGTGCTTAACTGCACCGGCTTGACCGGACAGACCGCCGCCTTTGACAGTTGCGACAACGTCGAACTGACCAGTAACACCCGCAATCGAGAACGGCTGCGCAAGGATCATCTGCAGAACTGGACGTGCAAAGTACACGTTCATTTCTTGACCGTTTACAGTGACTTTACCGGAACCTGGTTTGATCCAAACGCGGGCAACCGCATCTTTACGCTTACCAGTTGCATATGAACGACCCAGCGCGTCTTTAACAGACTCGCGGGTGATGACAGGCGCGTCTACAGCAACAGGCGCTTCAACGCCTTCTGCAACTTGGCCCAGCTCTTCAAGAGAGTTCACTTGATCGACCATTATGAAGTCCTCGTGTTCTTAGGGTTCATGGATGCAACATCCAGAACTTCAGGCTTTTGAGCTTCCATACC
>CAJXTP010000299.1 GCA_913061335.1 uncultured Loktanella sp. | reverse complement strand
CTCGTGGGCTCGGAGATGTGTATAAGAGACAGGCCATCATCAGTCAAAAACGTCTGATACAGCCGCGTTGCATTCGGCCAAATCTTGCGCGCAACAAAGCAGTCGGACCGACGCAGCAACTGTAGGTGGTCATCGTAAAAGATGTGCGGTTTGCCCTGAAAATCGAACTTGGAAAGGGTCAGCGACCGGCTTTCGATGTTGCCCGAATAAAGCCGGGCAAGCGTCTGAAAATAGCTTTCATCGGGGATCCAGACCCGTTTGAAATAACGGTCATAAACTTCGCGCTCTGGGTCTTGCAGCATCGCGCTCAGGGTTTGGCGCGTCAGACACCACCACTGTGATCCCATGTGCGGGACCAAGCCTGCAGGAATTTTCCGTTTGAACCCGACAGCGCGTTGCATTTTGACATAGCCATCAAACATGCGGCGGTTGGTTTTCCATGAAAATGGAAACCGCAGTGTAAATCGTTCAGCGTCAAGACCACCGACGGTCCAAGGCACGTCAGCCGTTGTCGCGCTTTCGATAAAATCTGTGCGCGGGCGGCTATCAAGGTACTGCACCAGCTCACTGACAGGGCGCAGCGGCATACACGAACCCGACGCCAAATAGGCGTGCCGCACGTCAGGAAAGCTTGATAGCAAAAGCGTCGCGGCCGATTGCGACCCCGCAACGATTCCCCACGTGCCCCATTCGCATGGATGACGTTTGCAAAATTTAACTTTCTTCAAGTCAGCCAAACTGCTGACAAACGCATCATGGCGTGCATCATCAACGTTTTTGTCGACATGAACGACCACTGGGCAACCACCCTTAACCCAATGGCGGATAACCTCTTCGGCGCGGTCAAACGCGTTGTGGACCAACATGACAATGCCAACGGTCATGCCCAGTTTCCTTTAGAAATGATCCCAAGAATTTCCAACTGACGCCAATTGATGTATTTCTCAGACCACTTGCACCACAGATCAGGGTTCTGCTCGGCCCCCGACGCATATGCCTTATATTCCACCGAATTGGCGTAATGCTCGCCGCGTTCCAATTCTTCGCGGGCCTTATCGGTAAACGTCGACAGGAATTTGGTGTGCAGCAATGCACCCGACGCTTTTTCGCCGCCCCATTCGTCGTAAACAAGGTTCAAACCGCGCGGCAGCAACATATGGGTCGAACTGACATAAGTGTAATTGCGGTCCCATTTGACCAGCGGAATTTTGTTCAACGCAGGCGCACGGGCCGGCTCATTGGCAAAGAACGTGCGTGCACGCGGTCCGCCTTGAATCCAAAGATTGCCAAATGCCTTGTTGCGGTTGATCACATAATTGCAGCTGTCAAACCACTGGGCGATATCCAACGGATTATCCCCGGCGCGGTAGGGCACGTTATCCACCGGACCCTTGGGATACATATCCACCAACATCGCGCCGAACGATTTAATCGACGACGCATCCAGCCAATCGGTCAATGCGCGCAAAGGGCGCGTATCACAGAACGGGTAAACCAACAGCTCGTCAGGGTCGACAACCAGCGTCCAATGGCCATGCGCATACTTGCGCTGCAACCAATTCAGCCAATCCACGCCAAATCGGGACCGCTTATAACTGCCATGCGCGGTCCACAGCGACACATCGGGCTGCGCGCGCAAATACTCGGCGCCACCATCATCGCTTTCGTTGTCGACCATAATGAAATGGCTAACCCCAAGATCGCGGTAATATTTCAGAAAATACGGAAGACGCACCGCTTCGTTGCGGAACGTTGAAAAGACAAGAATGTCGTCGGGCTTGATCTGATCCGTCCGGTTAACAGCCGACGACAGCTCACGCCGCTTGCGCAGCGCACGAATACGCCACCGCTTACGCTGTACTCGAAGCCGGTATGACTGCCATACACCCAAAATTGCCCCCTTCCGTCAACAAACACCGCGCCTTAAATCAGACTTTACTTAACACTGTCTTGAAATGTGCGCCCCAAGTTGGGGGGACATACAGAGGTGTTTCGTCAGACCTGTCTAAAGCTGCCAATTTTTTTATCGTCTTTTCCCATAGATAGCGGTCGTTGACGGCCACGTAAACGGCGCTGTCACCCAGAGTTTCGCCATAAACCGGCAGGCTGGCACAAACGACACGGGTCCCAAGCGCCAAAGCCTCTGCTGGAGGCAGGCCAAAGCCTTCTGCACTCGACGGAAACAGCATCCCAGCAGCGCCTTGAACCAGCGCCGCTATCTGCCCATCAGACAGTGCATTATATTCGATAACTTGCGCTGGATGCGTGTCTAAACGATCAAAAACGGCTCTGTTATTCCATCCGCGCTTACCACAAACCACAAGCGGCGGCGCATCGGCCCAGTCCGCCCAAATATCCAAAAGCATCGCATGGTTTTTGCGCGGCTCAATCGTACCAACAGTCACAAAATAAGGCACATCAGGGCATTGCATTGCTGTGTCAGGCGTCGGCACATCCACCCCCAAATGGGCGGTCACGATGTCAGGCACGCGGCCCAGCGCACCAAGATGACGGGTCACATCAGCGGCACATTGGCCCGATGTGCAAATAACCAAATCCGCATGCGCCGACACAAGCGACAGCTTGGCTGCAAAGGCGTCAACTGCCCCGCTTGCTTGGGTATCAGGGTGGTCCAGCGGGATGGTGTCATGGATCAAAACAACTTTGCGGGCCGCACCAACACCCTCAAACATCCGCGTACTTAAATTGCTGTGCCCAACATTCAGATAGGTAAACCCAGATGGCAGGCGCGTCGCCAACATGGCCGCCAACCTGTGACGTGAACAGCGCGCCAAGGCATGCCTGCGCAAAAACGACTGACCCAATCGGCGCGGCGCGGTTAACCGCGGGTTCAAGCGGCTAATGATATCCGGCTGACCCCAAGTATCTGCATCGACAGCGGCAAGAGTTCGCTCTGCGCCTTCACGGTCGATCAAAACATAACCCAACGCAGTGCGGGCAACGGCAAATAGTGGGGTCGTATCAGCAACCAAAGCACGCAGATATGCGACCTCAACACGGTCAACGCCGGTCGGACGCAACCCAGCACGGTTGATCATACGTGTAATATCAATAAGGCGAGCGACGGGCGACGACATATCAGGCCACCCCCCGCTGAGCCATTATTGTGCGGCGTTCCGCAACGCCATTATTTCGGTCAAATATGTACCGAATTCGTCGCGCAAATCTTCGCGCTCTAAGGCAAAGGCAACCATTGCTTGCAGATACCCTGCTTTGGATCCGCAATCATAGCGCTTGCCTTCAAAGCGATAGCCAAACACGTCGCGACCATCTTCCATCTCTTTGGCAATCGCGTCGGTCAGCTGTATTTCGCCGCCCGCACCTTTTTCAATGCGGTTCAAGTTTTGCATGATCTTTGGTGATAAAATATAACGCCCAATCACAGCCAAATTCGACGGGGCGGTGCCTGCGGTTGGCTTTTCAACCATACCCTTAACCCTGTCTCTTATACACATCTGACGCTGCCGACGAATAGAGAGG
>CAJXTP010000298.1 GCA_913061335.1 uncultured Loktanella sp. | reverse complement strand
ATGTAGAGAGGTCTCGTGGGCTCGGAGATGTGTATAAGAGACAGATGCTCGACCGCATCCTCTGGCCCAAAGTGCGTCCCCTTGGTCATCGCAACGACCGTGTCGTAGGTTTCAAGGCCAACAGAATTTAAGTAGCGGCCCAATTCCGAATGTCGCGCATCGGCATCAAGCCGAAGGAATTCGTTCGCGTGATCGCGCGCAAAGACACGCACCAGTGCGATCGCATCTGCCTCGGACCCCGCAATCAAGGGCCCAACAACGTGCCCGCGCCCGAAGATGCGGCACATCGCAAAACCAGTAATCTGTCCCGCATCTTCCATCACGTAGGTCTGTGACCTCGCAAAAATCTGGGCCAAGACATCGTCACGCTTGGCGCCGAACACATTTCCATCCAGCGCCCGTATTGCAGAAAGGTCTCCCAAATCCGCTGCCCGAACCCCCAAAGCCATGGTCGGCTCCTGGTCATCTGATCGAACAATTCCCTGATATTGCACCACGTTCCCGGTGTCGCGAAAACCCGTAGACCGATAGAGCCGCCAAGCCGAGCGTGTCGCGTTAAGCCTCACGCGAAATCCGTCAAGCTGTACTTCAATCGCAGCCAATACTTCACTGCCCAGACCACCAGTTTGCAGTTTTGGGTGTGTTATCATCATGCTGATCATCGCGGCGTCATTTTCATAGTCAAACCACATGCCTGCACCGAGCGGGCGCGCAATTGAATCTCGAGCGATGTATCCTTGCCCCAGCCTCAACAGCATATCTATGTCTTGAGGCCGGTGTGGCCAATTGACTGTCACCGACAACCCATGGAAGTCATCCACATCTGCACCACTTAACCGTTTCAGATTAGTCCAGTAAGTTTGGTGTAAGTGGTAATCAGCTCCTTTTTCGCCCATAATGTGGCCCCCGATGTGCTGTTTCATTAAAAATCCCGGCCTTTTCGAACCGGGCTGCAGCCTCGGACAGATTAACAGAAATCAACAATGTGCTTGCCTCGGCCCACGGCCTGTCATCGCGAAACGGATCATTTGCAGGTGTGCCCAAATCTCTATAAATGGATGCTGCAACACCCACCACTTCAAAATGCCGCATGCACAGCCCGGCGCGCATCCGTATTGTAAATTGGCAGTTTTGCGTTGATGAGCAGAACTTCTGCGAAAGGCGGTGCATTGATTTCGACGGACGACACACCGTCCTGTGCTGCAATCTGCCCCGCCGATGTGGCAGGAAACGATCGCAAGATACGCGGCTCGCCACGACGCGCCATCGTGGTGCGAGTATTGCTATCGGGCAATACCGGTGATGCCATAAGCGCAAGTGTAAATCCTAATGCTTCTGCTTTTGGAATTTCATTCCCCTATTGTCGTTGATCTTGCTATTTTTGGTTAGGTAACAATTCCATAAATCAGGGCGCAGATACTGCCGCATAAGCGCGCCTCACGGTGCATTCATGCCGTTTCTTGCCAGCAATCGCACGAGTTGCGTTTTCAAAATGACATCCAGCGCTGTGGTCGACTCATCTAGGTCAACAGATTCGGCTGTCCTGCCAACACCGCCGAAATAATAACGTGCTGCGTCATCCCGCCTGACATCTCGTGAGCATAAGCCATCGCACAACATTCAGGCGACCGGATGCCTACGCTTTCCAGCAACGCCACCACTTCGTGAAACGCGACGCCCCAGGGTGCCCCACGGTGACGGCGTAACGGTTTTTACACCTGCGCATGCACCCACGAAGACGGATCAAGCGTCGATTGTAGCTGCTGAAACAGCATCCCGATCCCACAAATGTCGGATAAGTTGCAATTGTTGAAGATGGGCTTCATTGGAACGCCGCCGATTGCCAGCATTGTGCGGAGCCTCCAAAATCATGCCAGTTTTTTCATTATTCAGCATGGACGTAGCTTTCATACCAGATTGCTCTGGCAATTGACGATTCGATTGAACCAAGGCGGCCTCCGAATTAGAAACCTAGGAAATTTGTTGCCCCTTCGCAAAGAACCTACCTTAGGTGTTTCCATACCAGCTCTAGTCAAGACTAAAACCCCGCGGCGGGACTGGATGTCACCGTTCGTAGATAGGCATGGACACGGCGGTATAAAATTCCGTTCATTTCACGAAATACAGCACAAAACATCGCAGCCGCCTATCAGATAATTAATACTATGGCTATTTTTAAGAGATTTTTGTCAAATTGCACTTTGATCTTGTCACATGTGCTTGGCGGTATATTATGCTGCCATCTGAATGAGCTGAAAGTCATCATAATGGAAGGTCTGGAGAAACTCGACAGGATCGACATTCGAATTCTGTACGAACTCCAAAAGAATGGCCGCATTAGCAATGTAGAGCTGTCCGAGCGGGTGCATCTGTCACCCAGCCCCTGCCTGACGCGGGTGAAGCGGCTACAATCAGCAGGTTACATTAGTGGCTACGCGGCCCTTATCAACGTCGCTAAATTGGGCGGAACGCTAACGGTGTTTACCGAAGTCACCCTGCGCAACCACCGCCAAACTGATTTTGGCCGTTTTCTCGATGGGTTGCAGCAAGTAGAGGAAGTGATGGAATGCCACATGATGTCGGGCGGTTACGATTTCCTGCTGAAATTCGCAACCAACGGTATTGTGGATTACCAAGACACCATTGACCGCTTGATTGAAAGAGAACTCGGAATCGATAAATATTTTAGCTATGTGGTGCTTCGTTCACCAATAATTCGCCATCACCTGCCGCTTGAAAGACTTTTCAGCATTTGATGTAGTCAAAGCTTCAGAACGGCTAGCGGCAAATGATAAGGGGCGACAGTGGTCCAGAATGTGAAGAGGCCCACCTGAACCTCGCCTATCGTTGGTTCTGCAAGATGGATTTGTCTGGTCCAATTCCAGATCATTCGACGTTTTTCAAAAATAGACAGGGTCGGTTCTGCGACAGTGATGTCCTGCGCTATGTGTTTGAGGCGGTGGTCGCACAGTGCATTGGGGCAGGCCTAGCTATCGGTCAACGATACGCGGCTAATGCAAACATTATTGCCGCCGACGCTAGTCGTCAAAAGTTGACACCCAAGGCAGATTGAAACCCAGAGGCCATTGATCCCGACAGTGCGCCACGACAGGTTCAGGAGTATCTCGACACACTGGATGATGCTGTCCAAGGTAACCATGGCGCAAGGTGACCCGATCAATCCATGAAAGCTTGCGCGATGTAGCCAGCCAACTGGCCCAGACAAAGCAATACAGCGCCTCACGCAAGTTGCGCAAAAAGGTCGAGATGTCCTTTGCGCACCTCAAAAAGTTCGCAAAACCAGCCTTAAACCAAAACCACATTGGAAAAGCGGCGTGACAAAGCCACTTGGCCAACTTTCTAGATGGATGCCACCTGGAAAGTTGCTGAGTTTTCCAACAAAATAAGTACAAAGTGTGAATTCGTTTTTCTGGCAGCATGTGCGCAGCACAAAAAAATGCTGCGCTTTCGAACCTGTCTCTTATACACATCTCCGAGCCCA
>CAJXTP010000297.1 GCA_913061335.1 uncultured Loktanella sp. | reverse complement strand
CGCTGATATAAACCTATTGTGACACTCTGGCGATGAAAATGCACTGTTATCAGATAGCGCATTAACATCGGGGGGATTTTTGCGTATTTTGACGCTAATCAATAAGCAGACACTAAAATCAAAGGCGAAATTACGCGCATGTCCGATCAACTTACCGCCCGAGGCAGGGCCGAATTACTAAGCGCGCGGCGCGAAAGCCGCACACTTTACTGGATGGTCGCCGTGTTCAGCTTTTTTGTGAACATGCTGATGCTGACCGGTCCGCTATATATGTTGAACGTTTATGACCGCGTTTTGGGCAGCCGCAGCCTTGAAACGCTGATCGCATTGTCGGTGCTGGTCGGGTTTCTTTACGCCTGCATGGGCATCCTAGATTTCGTCCGTGGCCGCGTGATGGGCCGGATCGGCGCACGATTCCAGGCCAAGATGGACCGCCGTGTATTTTCTGCCGTGCTCAAAGCCACAACGCTGAACCGCGCCCCGCGAGAGGCCGCAACGGGTCTGCGAGACCTCGAAGCGGTGCAACGCCTGATCACGTCCCCTGCCTTGATGGCGCTGTTTGATCTGCCTTGGGCGCCGCTGTTTTTCGTTGGCATCTTTATCTTTCATCCGATGATGGGCGTGCTGGCCTTGATTGGTGCGGCAGCACTTATCCTTGTGGCACTGGCCAACCAAGCATCCACCAAGGGCCCACTGCAAGACGCCAACGCGGCCACGTTTGCGTCCGAGCAATTGGGCGCGCAAATCCGTGGCGAAAGCGAAATGGTGCATTCATTGGGCATGCGCGGGTCGGCGTTTGACCGGTGGCAGATCGCACGCGGCGCATCGCTGGACGCCACAATCGCGGCCACTGACGCGTCTGGCACGTTCACCGCAATGACCAAAGCGTTCCGCCTGTTTCTGCAATCTGCGATGCTTGGCCTTGGGGCCTATCTGGTGTTGCGGGGCGAACTGACACCAGGCGCGATGATCGCTGGATCCATTCTTCTGGGTCGCGGGCTTGCCCCGATTGAGATGATCGTGAACCAATGGGCCGTGTACCAAAAGGGCCGCGAAGGCTGGGGCAAATTGGCGATTCTGCTGGGTGCGATTATGCCCGACCCAAAACGCACCAACCTGCCAAAGCCAACCGCGCGACTGGTCGCAGATCAGGTGACAATGATCCCACCGGGTGGCCAGCAAGCGACATTACGCACCATCAGTTTTGCCGTTGAACCCGGTCAAGCGGTCGGCATCATCGGCACATCAGGTGCAGGTAAATCGACGCTCGCGCGCGCACTGACAGGTGTTTGGAAACCTGCGGGCGGGAAAATTCGGCTCGATGGCGCCGCGTTGGATCAATATGATCCTGACGTTCTGGGCCAACATATCGGCTATCTTCCGCAGCGGGTTCAGTTATTTGACGGCACGATCAAAGAAAACATCGCCCGCATGTCGCTGACGCCTGACGACGCCAAGGTCGTAGAGGCCGCGAAAAAGGCCGACGCACATGAAATGATCCTACGGTTGCCAGACGGGTACGACACCCGCGTCGCGGCCAACGGCGGTCAGTTGTCGGGCGGCCAAATCCAGCGCGTTGGACTGGCACGCGCCATGTACGGCGACCCTGTGGTGTTGGTATTAGACGAGCCGAACTCGAACCTTGATAACACCGGATCGGCGGCGCTTAACTCTGCCGTAGAGCAGCAAAAAGCCGCTGGCGGAATCGTGTTTGTCATGGCCCACAGGCCGGACGCGATTTTCCATTGCGATACATTGCTCGTGCTCGAAGGCGGGACAAAGCGGGCTTATGGCCCCAAGGATGAAGTTCTTAAACAAGTGACCAAAAACCGCGACGAAATCGTCAAAGCGGGCGGAAAAAGTGCAGGCGTATCATGACCAACCCATCCGATGATCCAAAACAACGCTGGTCCACGACAGGGCCGATGACGCTTGGCCTGATTGCACTTTTGGTGCTGGTCGGTGGCTTTGGCACATGGGCCGTCATGGCGCAGATCACGGGTGCGATTATCGCGTCCGGTCAGATCGAAGTCGACCGCAACCGCCAAGTCATTCAACACCCCGACGGCGGTGTTGTTGACGCGATTTTGGTCCAAGAGGGCGACGCTGTGCTGAGGGGCGACACGCTAATCCGGCTTGATGCATCGCTGCTGATATCCGAATTGGCCGTCGTTGAAGGGCAATTGTTTGAAATCATCGCGCGCCGTGGCAGGCTCGAGGCGGAACGTGACGGAGAAGTGAAACCCACCTTCGATCCGTTGTTGTCCGATGCCCCTCAAGGTGCGTCGCTGATCGCTGGTCAAACCCGCCTGTTCGACGCCCGCTTGGAAAGCAATTTGCGCGCAATTGAACAGTTGCAACAACAACGCGCCCAAATTTCCAGCCAAATATCAGGGATCGCAGCGCAGCAAACCGCGCTCGTAACCCAAAGCGACCTGATCCAACAAGAATTGACCGACCAGCAGACGTTACTGCGCCAGCAGCTGATCCAAGCCAGCCGCGTACTTGCGCTACAACGCCAAGAGGCGAATTTATTGGGCCGCGTCGGCGAATTGACCGCATCTGCAGCCCAAGCCGCTGAACGCCGGACCGAGATTGAGATTCTAATTTTGACCCTCGCCTCCACCCGCCGAGAAGAGGCGATTACCCGCTTGCGCGATCTGCAATATAACGAATTGGAACTGTCCGAACGCCGCCGCACCCTGCGCCAACGGCTTGACCGGCTTGACCTGCGCGCGCCTGTGTCGGGCATTGTTTACGGGATGCAGGTGTTCGCCGAACAATCGGTCATTCGCGGCGCCGAGCCTGTGATGTTCTTGGTCCCGCAAGACCGCCCGCTGGTCATCGCGACCAAAGTGCAGCCGACAGATATTGACCAAATTCATTTGGGCCAAGACGTGACTTTGCGGTTTTCCGCATTTGATCAACGGCGCACCCCCGAATTGATGGGCACCGTCACATTGGTGTCTGCCGACATCTTTGTCGATGAAGTGACGCAGATGTCATATTATCAGGCAGAGGTTCAGTTGAACGAAGGCGAGGCTGAAAAGCTGCCCGAAGACATGGTTCTGATCCCTGGTATGCCAGTCGAGGCGTTCGTGCGCACAGCCGACCGCAGCCCGATGGATTACCTGCTCAAACCGCTGGCCGACTATTTTGCAAAAGCATTCCGCGAGCAGTGATTGCACCGCGCCCTATTGCCCGCTAGCGTCGGCGCAAATATGCATATCAAGGAACCATCACATGTCCCAGATCGAAGCTAAACTCGCCACGCTTGGCGTCACCCTGCCCGACGCGCCTGCCCCTGCGGCCAACTATGTCCCATTTGTTGTGGACGGGAACACGGTATATGTGTCGGGCCAAATCTCGTCCGGACCAGACGGTTTGATCACTGGCAAACTGGGTGCTGATGTATCGATCGAGGACGGGGCCGCTGCGGCGCGTTCTTGCGCCATCAGCCTGCTTGCGCAGCTTAAAGTGGCGTGTGGCGGCGATATTGACCGGCTC
>CAJXTP010000296.1 GCA_913061335.1 uncultured Loktanella sp. | reverse complement strand
GGTGTGACCCACACACTAAAAGAACATGCGATCAAAGATGGTCATTTGAATGTGATGCTAGAGATCCGCAATGATCTGATCGAGACCGCCGACCAACAGAACGAAATGGCTGTGCTTCTCACTGGATGGATCGTTGACGCATTCGCGCAATTGAACTTAGCGGGGGTGGTGCAATGTCAGGTATGATGCGCGCCTATATTGGGGCCGTTGACGCGGTAAACTATCGTGTCGGGCGTGTGGCGATGTACGGCATTTTCGTTTTGATGGCGATTTTGCTTTGGTCTTCGATCAGTAAAACGTTTTTTGTGCCGTCGCTCTGGACCCTCGAAATGGCTCAATTCGCAATGGTCGCTTATTATATTCTCGGCGGCCCCTACTCCATCCAACTGGGATCAAATGTGCGGATGGATTTGTTGTATGGAGAATGGTCCCTGCGCAAAAAGGCGTGGTGGGATCTGTTCACCGTCTTGTTCTTGATCTTCTACCTCTGCGTCTTGCTATATGGCGCAGTTAGTTCGACGGCTTATTCACTGGGATACTGGGGAACCGAACCTTTTTCCTTCTTTGGTGGGTTGTTAACCGGCTCAGAAGAGGTTGGCCGCATGGAACGTTCATCAACGGCTTGGCGGCCTTACATGTGGCCCATCAAAGCCATCATGATCTTGGGCATGTTTCTCATGCTACTCCAGTGCATTTCAGAACTTCTAAAAGATGTTCTACGAATTAAAGGCGAAGTGATCTGATGTCGTATGAATTGATCGCAACTCTTATGTTCTCCTCCATGATGCTGATGTTGCTCACTGGGCAACGCGTGTTTGGTGCTATTGGGTTTATTGCTGTGGTCGCGGCCTTGTTGCTTTGGGGCGACAAAGGCGGGTTTGACATCGGGTTCTCTGCCGCGATGAAGCTAATGAAATGGTATCCATTGCTCACCCTGCCAATGTTCATTTTCATGGGCTACGTGCTGTCCGAAAGCAAAATTGCAGACGATCTATATAAGATGTTCCACGTCTGGATGGGTGGGCTGCGAGGTGGCCTTGCCATTGGCACAATTGGTCTGATGGTTCTGATTTCCGCCATGAACGGGCTGAGCGTTGCGGGCATGGCGATTGGGTCGACCATCGCGCTGCCGGAGCTACTCAAACGCGGCTATGACAAACGCATGGTGACCGGCGTGATCCAAGCCGGGTCGAGTCTGGGCATCCTTGTTCCCCCCTCTGTTGTTTTGGTGCTTTACGCTATGATTGCGCGGCAACCTGTGGGGCAACTTTGGCTGGCAGGCGTTGTGCCGGGTTTGATGATGGCGAGTTTGTTCATCGCCTACATCATCATTCGGTGCCGCATCAATCCAGTGCTTGGACCCGTTTTACCTGAAAGCGAACGCAACATTCCACGCGCTGAAAAGATGCGCCTGCTGCGTGCCGGATTGCTACCAATTATGATTTTTGCAGTGATGATGGTGCCTTTTGTCAAAGGCTGGACTTCACTTGTCGAAAGCTCGGCTATTGGCGCGCTCGCAGCCTTTGCAGCCGCGGTCCTAAAGGGACGCATGACGCGAGAAGTCTTCGAAAACTCAGTGCGCAATACACTTGGCATCACTTGCATGTTTATGTGGATCATCCTTGCGGCCCTTGCATTCGGCGCGGTGTTTGATGGGCTTGGCGCGGTCAAAGCGATCGAGGGTCTGTTTACCGACCGCTTAAACCTTAGCCCGTGGACGATCTTGATCCTGATGCAGCTCAGCTTTATCCTGATGGGCACCTTCCTTGATGACACAGCCATGCTTGTGATCGTGGCGCCGCTTTATGTTCCGCTGGTCGGCGAGCTGGGTTTTGACCTGATTTGGTACGGCATCCTGTATACGATCACCACGCAGATCGCCTATATGACGCCGCCATTCGGCTACAACCTATTCTTGATGCGGGCCATGGCGCCGCCCGAAATTTCACTGCGCGATATCTATTCGTCCATAACGCCCTTCGTGATGATCATGGTCTTTGCTCTGGTACTCGTCATGGTCTTCCCCGGCATCGCCACGTGGCTTCCTGATTACATTTATAACAAACCCTAAAGAACCACCTCAAGTGGTCGAAACCCAACCAAGGAGAGAAGACATGACTTCAAGACGCAAATTTATCCAAGGGGCTGCCGTCATCCCAGCAGCTGCTCTGGCCACGCCGGCGCTCGCGCAAAACACTATCAAATGGCGCATGCAAACCTATGCAGGTGCGTCATTGGCTGCAGAAGTGATCGTTCCTGCGATTGAAATGTTCAACAAAATTGCTGGCGATCGCATGCAGATTGAATTGTTCTTTGCGGATCAGATTGTCCCGACGGGCGAACTGTTTCAGGCAATGCAACGCGGCACGATTGATGCGGTGCAATCTGACGATGACTCTATGGCTTCTCCGACAGACGTTACAGTGTTCGGCGGCTACTTTCCGTTTGGCTCGCGCTACTCGCTCGACGTGCCCGTGTTGTTCAATCAATATGGCTTGAACGAGATTTGGGACGAAGAATATTCCAAAGTTGGCGTAAAACATATCTCCGCTGGTGCTTGGGATCCTTGCCACTTCGCAACCAAAGACCCCATCCGCAGCCTTGAAGACCTCAAGGGCAAAAAGATTTTCACTTTCCCGACTGCTGGTCGTTTCTTGACCCAGTTCGGCGTTGTTCCTGTGAACCTGCCGTGGGAAGATATTGAAGTCGCTTTGCAAACTGGCGAACTTGATGGCGTAGCATGGTCAGGCATCACGGAAGATTACACCGTGGGTTGGGCTGACGTGACCAACTACTTCCTTACAAACAACATCTCTGGTGCTTGGGCGGGTTCTTTCTTTGCCAATATGGATCGCTGGAACGAGTTACCAGAAGATCTGCAAACACTGTTCCGCGTGTGCTGTGATCAGTCACACTACTATCGTCAGTGGTGGTATTGGGGTGGCGAAGCCAACTTGCGGGTTAATGGCCCCAAGATGGAACTGACCACAATCCCAGACGAGGAATGGGCTACAGTCGAGGACGCTGCACATGTGTTCTGGGAAGAAATCGCAGCCGAGTCCGACGTCAAGCGTCGCGTTGTTGATATCTTCAAAAAGTACAACGCCGACATGGTCAAGGCTGGTCGCCCATATCGCTACGGCTAATCTATGTATGGGGGCCGCAACCTGCGGCCCCCAATACACATAATGAAAGTGGAAAAGAAATGTCTGGACTTATGACCTTTGACGACCTGAAAACCCAAGTCAGCGACGGGTCGATTGATACCGTTCTCGTGTGCTTGGTGGATATGCAAGGTCGGCTCATGGGAAAGCGTTTTCACGCGCAGGCTTTTGTCGAAAGCGGCCACGCTGAAACGCATTGCTGCACCTATCTTCTTGCGACCGACTTGGAAATGGCGACGCCGGATGGGTACGCGTCCACTGGTTGGGAGCAAGGTTACGGCGACTATACCATGAAGCCCGATCTCGACACATTGCGCCCCGTTCCTTGGCTCGAAGGCACCGCGATGGTCC
>CAJXTP010000295.1 GCA_913061335.1 uncultured Loktanella sp. | reverse complement strand
CCTTCAAGACTGGTTTGACCGGTCGTAAATTCGGCCTTCACAGTGCCCCAACGGGTGACTTCCAGACCTTCAACACCCCAAAGGGCAGGCAAATCTTCGGGCTCGAACCCAAGCGCTTGGATCACGATATCGGCGTCTTCGACATAGTCAGCGCCCGCAATCAATTCGGGCATTTGACGACCAGTTGCATCCGGCGCGCCAAGGCGCATTTTCTGCACATTCACGCGAGTAACAGCGTCGCCCTCAAACCCAGCAGGGGCAGATAGCCAGACGAATTCAACGCCTTCTTCTTCGGCGTTCTGAACCTCGCGCTGCGATCCCGGCATGTTGGCCTTGTCGCGGCGATACAGACATTTCACACTTTCCGCACCCTGCCGGATTGCCGTGCGAACACAGTCCATCGCAGTGTCGCCACCACCGATCACAACAACACGTTTGCCAGCGGCGTTCAGCTCACCAGACTCGAATTCTTCGACCACATCGCCAAACGATTTACGGTTGCTTGCGGTCAAATAATCAATCGCACGCACGATCCCGTCGGCGTCATTGCCAACAAGGTCCAACTCCCTTGTTTTATAGACCCCCGTGGCGATCAGAACCGCGTCATGCTTGCCACGAATGGCGTCAAACGAAAGGTCTTCGCCCACATTGCAATTCAGCGAAAACTGGACACCGCCGTCGGTCAGCTGGTCCATGCGCTGCATGACAATATCTTTCTCAAGCTTAAAGCCAGGGATGCCATATGTCATCAAACCGCCCCCGCGATCATAGCGATCATACACCGTAACCTGCACGCCCTGACGGCGCAGCATGTCAGCAGCAGCAAGGCCACCTGGACCAGCACCAATGATGCCAACGCTCTCGGCGCGCTCGGTATTCGGGCGGATGGCAGACACCCAACCCTCGGCAAATGCAGTGTCCGTGATGTACTTTTCAACCGCACCGATCGTGACCGTGCCATGACCGGATGTTTCGATCACACAGTTGCCTTCGCACAGGCGATCCTGCGGGCAAATACGACCACAAATTTCGGGGAACGTGTTGGTCGCTTGGCTGATCTCGTAGGCTTCTCGCAGACGACCCTCAGCCGTCAGGCGCAGCCAATCAGGGATGTTATTGTGCAACGGGCAGTGGGTCTGGCAATACGGCACGCCGCACTGGCTACACCGGCTCGATTGCTCGGCGGCTTTGTCGGATGCGTACTGCGCATAAATCTCGTCGAAATCTTGTTTGCGTAGGTTCGGAACACGCTTATCAGGCATGTCACGATTAACATCGGTAAACTTCAACATCTTCTGACCAGCCATTGACCCGTCCTCGCTCTAAATTCTCTTATGTGGTTTTAGAGCGCAGCAGCGGGAATGAAAAGGCAGCAGTATTGACCTATTTGTTGAATTTTCATGAGCACCATCAAGTGATCGTGTGAATATTCACCAATATAGGTAAGGATACATTCCCTATTGCCCTAAAAGCCCAATGAAAGCGCGGCAATCGCAAGCAAGCCAACAACGATTCGCCACCAGCCAAACAATGCGTATCCGTGCGAACTGACGTAATTCAGCACCCAACGCACCACGAGCAACGCCGTAATGAACGCGGCAAGTAGCCCCAAGGCGATCTCACCCAATGCGGTAAAGTCCAAAACATCACGGTTCTTAAGTAGGTCATAGCCAAACACCCCGAACATCATCGGGATCGACAAAAAGAATGAAAACTCCGCCGCCGCGCGCTTGCTGACACCCAACAAAAGCGCTCCGACAATCGTAGACCCAGACCGCGACGTGCCCGGGATTAGCGACAGACATTGGAATAGCCCGATGCCCAACGCGGTCCTCAACGGCAGGCGCATCGGATCGCCATGCTCTTCGGTTAATTTCAACCGATCCACGAGCAATAAGATCACGCCGCCAATGACCAGCATCACAGCAATCAGCATCGGGGTTTCAAACAGCACCGTCTTGATCAAATCATGCATCAACACGCCAAGCAAAACCGCAGGGATCGCTGCAATCACAATTGACGCAATAAACCGACGCGACGCAGGATCAGACGGAGCCGTGGCAACAGCCCCCCAAAGCCGCGAGAAATAAATAACCACCAGCGCAAGAACCGCACCAATTTGTATCACAACCTCGAACGTATTGCCTGCACTGTCGAACCCAAGGAAATGGCCGACCAGCAGCAAATGCCCCGTGGATGACACCGGAATAAACTCCGTCAGCCCCTCTAGAATACCCAGAAGGATCGCAATGATCGTCGTGTCCATGCTTTATGTGTTCCGCAGGTTCTTAGCGGATTCTTTGATCGCGTCATACTGACCAGACGGGCGGAACCGCCACAGGTAATCTGGCAAAACAACGGCCAATGACGTCGGACGAATGCCCAGCGCCTCAAAGCCACGCGCGCCATCGGCAACGACGTTATCGACAGCGAGGTTCAAAACCTGATCCTTGGTGATTGGCGCTTTGATAATACCTAGCGAGCAAACAGACGCGACATTGAAACCCCAAGCCATAATCTTGGCCGCAAAGAATGGAATGTTCAGGACCAGACGGCGGCGACGCACGACGCCCAGCATGGTCTGCATCAGATCGCGGAACGACGCGACATCAGGACCACCCAGCTCGTATACGCCCGCATCAGCTTGATCCAGCACGCCCTGCACAGCAGCAGCAGCGACATCATCCACGTACACCGGCTGGAACATCGTATCAGCGCCGACAACCGGCAGAATTGGCCCAAAGCGGCTCATGCCCGCAAATCGGTTAAAGAAATCATCTTCGGCACCGAACACGACCGACGGGCGCAGGATCACAGCATTTGGCATATGCGCCAGAACGCCCGCCTCACCAGCGGCCTTTGTCTTAGCGTATTCACTGTCGGCATCCGCATCGGCACCAATGGCGGAAATATGCACCATACGGCCAACACCAGCGGCAGCAGCCAAACGAGCAACGCGTTCAGCGCCCTCTGACTGCACCGCACCAAATGTATTGCGGCCAAGTTCGGCCAATACACCCACGCAATTCACAACCGCATCAGCACCGCCCAAAACAGACGCAACAGACGCTTCATCACGAATGTTGCAGAACACAGGCTCGACCTGACCAACCGCACCATAGGGGCGCACAAACGTCGCCTCGTTGTGATTGCGAACGGCGACACGCACGCGCCAGCCTTCTTTGGCCATACGACGGGCGATATAGCGACCGACGAAACCGGATCCGCCGAAAATTGTAACAAGCTTGGTCATGACTTCAGGCCTCTGTGCAAAGTTGCCACGAGTTTACCGCCCCAAACCCCATCAGACAAGGCGCAACATCCGCTTCTTCTGGGTCGACACGCCCCCACCGACAGCTCCAACATAAAAACGCATCCGAATCGCGTTGACAGCGCCCAAGGCCCGCCCTAAACGAACCTCACGTAATCTGTTGCCCAGATGGCGGAATGGTAGACGCGCTAGCTTCAGGTGCTAGTACTCGCAAGGGTGTGGAGGTTCGAGTCCTCTTCTGGGCACCA
>CAJXTP010000294.1 GCA_913061335.1 uncultured Loktanella sp. | reverse complement strand
AGATGTAGAGAGGTCTCGTGGGCTCGGAGATGTGTATAAGAGACAGGAAATATTGCGGCCGATCTTTGTTTTCAACGCGATCGCTTCAAATCCATTTTCCACGATCAAATTAAGAAACTTGGTTTGGAATGGTACAGCAAAGCAAATCTCGATCGCTGTGGCCTCGCACAGGCGTTTGGCAACAGATAGCAGCCGTGTGATATGACCAAGCGCCGGTCCGGGCAAAAATAACGCGCGTTTGATGAGCTTGCCTACCTGTTATTTGCGCAGATGTATCTGATCACCTTGCATTGACACGTTATCACCTATCCCGCACGATGCGAACAAATTTGTTCACCTAAAAATTGCCTCGGAGGTCATATTTCTGCGTAATGCGGGGGGCAGTACATCCCCAACGCGCCGTCCCTATTACAACACAGAATCATGCTGCCATGAGAGAGGTCAAAGCAGTTCATCAACGACAAACCCGAGCTCCTGTACAGCTTTGCGTTCCGAACTCGAAAACGTATTTGGGGGAGCGTTCCGAAATCGTCCGATGGAACTGGACCCGATGCTTTGCACGAAATTGTCGATGTCCACTTCAGAAATCTTCCTGTCCAGAAAGTCCTCCAACAGGCGCACTTCGACTTCAAAGTTCAGACAAAGGTCATCGAAATTCAGCAGATAAAAATGACCCGATTTCATCTCTTGGCCAAGCTTTATGGCCCGTAGGTTGGCAGCCAGCCAAAAATTCAATTGCGAATGTGTATCGGGCGCATGACCCGCCTCAATGCCATAGTGGCGGCCCCAATTTGTCAGTTGCTGACGGTTTCCACTCAGCGCCATGTCCAAGCCATTTCGAATGACATGAATGTATTTCATCTGCGGAAATCGCTGCATAAACTGCGGAAGAAACACATGTGTGTTCGGTTCTTTCCAAGCCATACCAGAATACAAATCCATATCCGGTGCTGGGCTCGCCAGAATGTCTTTGAAACGGGCACTATTGATTCCGTTCCCCACGATGTTGCTAAACATATTTTCTATTTCGTCGGACGAAAAATGTTCGAATGTCTGCCCGACACCGTCGCGCATAGCAGATGAGAACAGGTCAATCATGCCGCATATTTCGGCATCTGACGGGAATTCTCTTATCCAATCGTGCCGCTTGAACAGCAACGTAAACAAGAGGTTATCCAGCGGTAGATTTAAGGTGGGACCAATATAGAAGTCCAGTTTTTGAAGTATCTGGGCTGCGATACGCGTGCCACTACCACCCAACCCGCCAATGGCAACCATCTGATGTGGGACACTTTGCACAACCATCACGGCAAACGATTGCGCGCATGGGGAATGAATTTACGAAATTCAATTGTGAAATAGGTCATCGGTTAGAAGCTCTCAATTACATTTGATTACGGCAGCTAAAATATGGTCAAATTAAATAACCGCCGAAGAGCTAAAGCCCTTCGACGGGAGAGCATTTAAAAAGACATAATTCACATTCAAATCTTTGAACAAGTCCTATAATATGTTGAGCCCCACAAACGTTCTGTGCGCTGGAACACACTCGGGCAATGTACATCAGAATATTGCTAATCGACCCTACTGCGCGTTCGAGAAACACGTTATGCGTGTTCGCCATGCACCAAACTGGCATGATGTTTACTTAAATAATTCACAAGAAATCTACGGCTGGCATCCAGATCACGTCACGCGCTACACTAGGTCAAAATTTACAAATGAGATTACGTTTGCGGAAAATCGTCTCCAAACCCCGACTTCTTTTTCGGCCCGATCCCGTATTGGGCTGGTCACTGACGCCCGATCACGGCGTTCAGGTGCAATTTCGCCCCGACATCATTCAAACTATTGGACCCGGCGGCTGGCGCAATGTTCCCGGCGCAACCGACCCGACGAGGTCGCGTCTGGCCATCTATGGGTGTTCGTTTACATACGGCACCTGCCTTGCGGATGAAGAGACATATGTCGCCTTGCTGCAAAAGGACATGCCAAAGGCACAGCTGTTAAACCGAGGGATTGGCGGGCAAGGCACAGTGCAAAACTTTCTGCAATTCCGACGCGACATCGCGAATAGTCACGTCGACGCTGCGGTTTTTGCAATTTTCAGTGACCACCGGTTTCGCAACATCGCGCATCCACGGCGAATGCGGCAATTTATGAACATGGAATGGTACGGCCTTGGCGTGGAACACGTGCCATTTCTGCGACAGGGGCGCGGCGGCGAAAACACAATCGTCTATGTCCCCCTATGGCAGCCAGCATTAAAGCAAGGCGGGTTCAACGATTTCTTACCAGACGACCACATGATCGATACTGCCACGCTGACCATTCTGGCTGAAATTCAGGACTTGGCGCAAACCCATTCTATCCCTGTTCAGTTCGCATTGCTGGATCAGAACGATCCTGGCTTCAACGATATTGTGCAAAAGCGTTTCACCTCAACTTTGGATGTTTCCGTCCCGTTGGACATAATTCACAGCTTTATGCCATTGGACCGCCACCCAAATCAAACCGCTAATCGGATCTTCGCCGATCGCCTCCTCCCGGCAGTTAAAAATCTTGTTGCTCAAGCTAAAGGTGATTTGACATGACATATATTCTCGGAATTTCCAGCCATTTTCACGATTCCGCCGCAGCCTTAGTGCGGGACGGAGAAATCATTGCTGCCGCTCAGGAAGAACGGTTCAGTCGCATAAAGGCCGACTGGCATTTCCCAGATCAAGCAATTGCCTATTGCCTGTCCCACCTGCCCGCCCCAAACACACCGATAAGCATCGCATACTTTGAAAATCCCGCGCTCAAACTAGATCGGGTCCTGCACAATGCCGCCCGCACGGCACCGCGTGGGGCGCCACTTTGGCCGCGCACGTTAAATATGATGCGTGACTACGGCCATGGACTACCACGCCAATTATTATCCGTTTGCGACGATCCAAATCGGATTTTTTTCGTACCCCATCACAGGTCCCATGCCGCCGCAGCCTTCTATCCGTCACCATTTGACGAGGCCGCAGTTCTGGTCGTCGACGGCGTCGGCGAATGGTCAACCACCAGCCTCTGGAACGGTTGTGGTGATCAACTGACGCCTTTGGGGGAAATCCTTTTTCCCAATTCACTGGGCATGTTTTACAGCGCTTTTGCGCAATATTGCGGGTTCAAAGTCAATTCTGGCGAATATAAACTGATGGGGCTCGCACCCTTCGGTAAGCCCCGTTTCAAAAAACTGATCCTTGATAGGGTGATCGATCTTAAGCCCGATGGCTCGTTTCAGCTCGACATGTCTTTCTTTCGGTTCGACACCGATGTCAGCGTAATTAGTCCGCTGTTCGAAGCCCTGTTTGGTCAACCAACTCGGCGGCCAGAGGCACCATTGGACCAGCATTACATGGATATTGCCGCCTCTGCCCAAGCCGTATTGCAGGATGTTCTGGTCTTTCTGGCCACTACAACGCTGGACAAAAGCGGCCAAAAAAACCTGTGTCTTGCGGGTGGCGTTGCCCTGAACCTGTCTCTTATACACATCTGACGCTGCCGACGAATA
>CAJXTP010000293.1 GCA_913061335.1 uncultured Loktanella sp. | reverse complement strand
CGAGATGTAGAGAGGTCTCGTGGGCTCGGAGATGTGTATAAGAGACAGCTACGAAATTGAGCAGGTCGGCGGGGATGTCGATATTGTTTTTGCAGGGATGGAGCGGGTATCAATTGAGGTGAATTAAAATGAATGCAATGGACAACATATTAGTGTGTTGGAAAGGGTGATCAAAAGTGACGGTTATTTGGTGTTTGATATTGTTGCGCAAAAAAAAGTAGCCAATAGATTACCGATGCAGAATTTCGATAAATTTGGGGAATCGTTATGCATAGGAACGCAAATCTCACCTAGGGGATGAGGGACTTGAACCCCCAACCAAAGCGTTATGAGCGCTCTGCTCTAACCAATTGAGCTAATCCCCCCAGGAGTGAGCGCGTCTTACAACATGTTCGCCGCGCCGCCAAGGGTTGTAGAGCCCAAAATGACAAGCCAATCACCGTGGTTTGTGGATTTTTTGTACAGACGCGTCCCCACACCGTTGCGCGGCGTATCCCCTTGCGGTAGCTGAGGGCTGAATTTGGCTCTTTGGGGGATGCACAATGACCAATGATGGGGCCAAAACTGGCCTGACATATGCCGACGCAGGCGTTGATATTGACGCGGGAAATTCGCTGATTGAGCGGATCAAACCGGCAGCTAAGCGCACGGCGCGGTCTGGTGTGATGGCCGGGCTTGGCGGCTTTGGCGCGCTGTTTGATTTGAAAGGTGCAGGGTATAACGATCCGATCTTGGTTGCGGCCACGGACGGCGTCGGCACCAAACTTCGTATCGCGATTGATACCGGTAATGTGGATACGATTGGCATTGATCTGGTGGCAATGTGCGTCAACGATCTTGTGTGCCAAGGCGCGGAGCCGTTGTTTTTCCTTGATTATTTTGCGACGGGCAAGCTGGATATTGAAGACGCCACGCGCATTATCAACGGTATCGCTGCGGGTTGTGAAGCATCCGGTTGCGCGCTGATTGGTGGCGAGACGGCAGAAATGCCGGGCATGTATCATGATGGAGACTTTGATCTTGCGGGCTTTTCTGTGGGCGCGATGGAACGTGGCGCTGACCTGCCTGCGGGTGTTGCTGAAGGCGACGTTTTACTGGGCCTCGCGTCTGACGGCGTGCATTCCAATGGGTATTCACTGGTGCGCCGCATTGTTGACGTGTCTGGCCTTGCCTGGTCCGATGACGCACCGTTCGCCGATGGATCGCTGGGGGCTGCTTTGCTGACGCCAACCCGTCTTTACGTGAAATCGACGCTGTCTGCCATTAAGCATGGTGGCGTTCATGCACTGGCGCATATTACGGGCGGTGGTTTGACTGAAAACCTGCCACGCGTTTTGCCCGAAGGATTGGGCGCGCAGATTGATTTGAACGCTTGGGACTTGCCGCCTGTGTTTAAATGGTTGGCTACGACGGGTGGTATCGTCGAATCTGAGATGTTGAAGACATTTAACTCGGGCATCGGCATGGTTCTATCTGTCGCGGCTTCTGAGGCTGACGCTGTGACCGCAATTCTGTCTGCGGCTGGCGAAGATGTCGTGCAAATTGGCACTGTGAAAACCGGCGAGGGCGTGTCCTACACTGGGTCGCTTTTGTGACCAAACGGGTTGCTATTCTGATCTCGGGCGGCGGCTCTAATATGATGTCGCTGGTCCAAGACATGAATGGCGACCATCCTTGCAGGCCCTGCATCGTAATTTCAAACCTACCGGAAGCGGGCGGGCTGGCAAAGGCCGCGTCTGCGGGCATTGAAACCCTAGCGATTGATCACAAACAGTTTGGCAAAGATCGCAGCGCGTTTGAAAGCGCGCTGCATGATGCTTTGGTTGCTGCCGCGCCTGATATTGTCTGCCTTGCAGGTTTCATGCGGATATTGTCGCCTGCGTTTATGGCTAAATGGGATGGTCGGATGCTCAATATCCATCCGTCGCTTTTACCCAAATATCGCGGCCTGCATACGCATCAACGGGCGATTGACGCGGGCGACGATTATCATGGCTGCACGGTGCATGAAGTCACTGCCGAACTCGATGGTGGGCCGATATTGGGCCAAGCGCGGATCGCAATTGCGGCAGGTGATACAACGAGCGTTTTGGCCGCCAAAGTCCTGCCGTTTGAGCATCAACTTTACCCGATGGTGTTGCGTCGTTTTGCGGCCGGTGATCGCGACCAAGTTGTTTTGGGCGTTTAGCTTTTCTTTGCGGGCGTGATCGCGTAGTCATTACGCACAAACTTATATGACGCAAAAAACGGGTATTTCATGAAGACGATCACAACGACCGACGCGCTAGCCGCGTTCTGTGCTGAGGCGGCCAAGCGGGCCTATGTGACTGTCGATACCGAGTTTTTGCGAGAACGCACCTACTATTCAAAACTGTGTTTGGTCCAACTTGCGTATCAAGATGACGCCGGCGATGATGCCTGTATTGTTGACCCGCTGGCCGAGGGCCTGTCGTTGGCCCCGCTGTATGAACTTTTTGCTGATGCAGGTGTGGTCAAGGTGTTCCATGCAGCCCGTCAGGATCTTGAGATTTTCTTTGTCGACAAGGGAATTATTCCTGCGCCGTTGTTTGATACGCAGGTTGCCGCGATGGTGTGTGGGTTTGGTGAACAGGCCGGATACGAGACGCTTGTGCGCAAGATCTGCAAATCTGATCTGGATAAATCGTCGCGCTTTACTGATTGGACGCGTCGTCCGTTGACGGATGCACAGGCGACCTATGCTGTGGGCGATGTCACATTTCTGCGCGATATATATGAATATCTGTCGGACCGTTTGGAGAAATCAGGTCGCAAGAAATGGGTCGCCGAAGAGATGGCCGTGTTGAACGACCCTGCGACCTATGAGGCGAATCCGGATGAGGCGTGGCGCCGCGTGAAAACACGTACTAATTCTGGTCGTTTCCTTGCGATCGTCCGCGAGCTTGCACGGTTTCGCGAAACTTATGCCCGCGACCGCAATGTCCCACGTAGTCGTGTTTACAAAGATGACGCATTGATCGAACTTGCATCGACCAAACCGCAATCAGAGCAAGATCTTGGCCGGTCTAGGTTGCTTTTGCGTGAGGCGCGTCGCGGTGATATCGCGGCTGGTATTATGGCGGCGGTGACGGCCGGATTGGCTGTGCCGAATGATCAGCTTCCGAAAGTGGATCAAAACAGTGTCAAATTGCAGGTTAATCCCGCACTTGCTGACCTGTTGCGCGTTTTGTTGAAGTCGAAATCTGACAATGAAGATGTCGCTGCCAAGCTTATTGCGTCATCAGCTGAATTGGATGCGTTGGCCGCAGGTGAACGTGACATGAAAGCCATGCGCGGTTGGCGCAAAGAGGTGTTTGGCAACGATGCCATTCTGCTTTGCGACGGTAAGGTTGGCTTGGCTGTTGATGGCCAGAAGGTTGTGACTGTCCCGCTTTAACGTGATGCTGAGCGTTGGTTTGTCGCGGATTGCACCCGAATTGTGCGCACGCCTGTAAGATCCGCAAATGTCAGCACCCGCGCCACGGTGACTTGACGCTGTCTCTTATACACATCTCCGAGCCCACGAGACCTCTCTACATCTCG
>CAJXTP010000292.1 GCA_913061335.1 uncultured Loktanella sp. | reverse complement strand
TCGGCAGCGACGATTTCTGACAAGGTGCCTGCAACGGGGCTAGGCACTTCGACCGTGACCTTGTCAGTTTCCAGTTCGCAAAGCATTTCATCAACAGCGACGGCATCGCCAGGTTTTTTGAACCATGTGGCAACCGTTGCTTCGGTCACGGATTCGCCAAGGGTTGGGACGCGGACTTCGGTGCTCATGATTTTGATCCTTCAACTGTCAGCGCATCGTTCACGAGGGCTGCTTGTTCTGCTTTGTGTTTGCTGGCCATACCTGTTGCAGGTGAGGCGGCGGCGGAGCGGCCCGCGTAAATTGGGCGCGTGTTTTTGGCTTTGATGCGGGTCAGGACCCATTCAAGGTTTGGTTCCATAAACGACCAAGCCCCTTGGTTTTTGGGTTCTTCCTGACACCAGACCATTTGCGCGTTTTTAAACCGTTCCAATTCCTTGACAGCGGACTGTGCGGGGAATGGATAGAACTGTTCATAGCGCATGATGTAGACGTCGGTGATCCCACGTGCATCGCGTTCTTCGAGAAGGTCAAAGTAGACCTTGCCGGAACACATCACGACCCGTTTTACCTTGTCGTCGGCCACCAGTTTAGTGTCTGAATTGCCGTGCTGTGCATCGTCCCAAAGGACGCGGTGGAACGACGATCCTGTGGTGAATTCTTCGGCCTTGGACACAGCCATTTTGTGCCGCAGCAAAGATTTCGGCGTCATCATAATAAGCGGCTTGCGATAGCTGCGGTGCAGCTGACGGCGCAGGATGTGGAAATAGTTCGCAGGCGTCGTGCAGTTTGCCACGATCCAGTTATCCCCGCCGCACATTGTCAGGAACCGTTCCAGACGTGCGCTGGAATGCTCTGGTCCTTGGCCTTCATGGCCGTGCGGCAGCAGGCAAACGAGGCCCGACATGCGCAGCCATTTGCTTTCGCCAGACGAGATGAACTGGTCGAACATGATCTGCGCGCCGTTGGCGAAATCACCGAACTGGGCTTCCCAAAGGGTCAGCGCGTTTGGCTCGGCCAGCGAGTAGCCGTATTCGAACCCAAGCACCGCGTATTCGGACAGCATGCTGTCGATGACTTCGTACTGCGCTTGGCCTTTGCGGATGTTGTTGAGCGGGTAGTACCGTTCTTCGGTGTCTTGGTTAATCAAACCCGAATGCCGGTGGCTGAATGTGCCGCGCGTACAGTCTTGGCCGGACAAGCGCACAGGGTAGCCTTCGGTCTGAAGTGACCCAAATGCGAGCGCTTCGCCGGTCGCCCAATCGAACCCTTCACCGCTGTCGAACATCTTTGCCTTGGCGTCCATCAAGCGATTGATGGTTTTGTGCAGCGGGAAGTTTTCGGGCGGTGTGGTCAACGCGCGGCCAACATCGTGGAACGTTTTTTCGTCAATTGCGGTGGCGCCGCGCTGGTAATCTTCGTCCTTGCGATCAAGGTGTGACCACTTGCCGTCAAGCCAGTCGGCTTTGTTCGGCTTATAGGATTTACCGGTTTCGAATTCAGTGTTCAGGTGCGCCTGAAACGCTGTTTTCAAGTCTTCGATTTCACCTTCAGGGATGAGCCCGTCTTTGATCAGGCGCTCTGTATAGAGCGTCAGCGTTGTCTTTTGCTTTTTGATCTTTTTGTACATCAGCGGGTTGGTGAACATCGGCTCGTCGCCTTCGTTGTGACCAAAGCGGCGGTAGCAGATGATGTCGAGAACCACGTCTTTGTGGAACTTTTGGCGGAATTCAGTGGCGACGCGCGCGGCGTGCACAACGGCCTCTGGGTCATCGCCGTTGACGTGGAAGATCGGGGCTTCGACCATCAGCGCGATGTCAGTCGGGTAGGGCGACGAGCGGCTGAAGTGCGGCGCGGTTGTAAAGCCGATCTGGTTGTTGACCACGATGTGCATGGTGCCGCCGGTTTTGTGCCCCTTAAGGCCGGACAAACCAAAGCCTTCGGCAACGACGCCTTGGCCTGCAAACGCTGCGTCGCCGTGCAGCAAGATTGCCATAACTTTTTCGCGGTTCTCGTCTTTTTTCTGGTCTTGTTTCGCGCGGACCTTGCCGATGACGACGGGGTTCACCGCCTCGAGGTGGGACGGGTTCGCTGTGAGCGATAGGTGCACGGTGTTGTCGTCAAACTGGCGGTCGGATGACGCGCCGAGATGGTATTTCACATCGCCGGATCCGTCGACGTCTTCGGGTTTGGACGACCCACCTTGGAATTCGTTGAAGATCGCGCGGTAGGGTTTTTGCATGACGTTGGCCAGCACGGACAAACGCCCACGGTGCGGCATGCCGATGATGATTTCTTCGACGCCTAGCTGACCACCACGTTTGATGATCTGTTCCATCGCAGGGATCAGGGTTTCGCCGCCATCAAGGCCGAACCGCTTGGTCCCCATGTATTTCACATGCAGGAATTTCTCGAAACCTTCGGCCTGTACCAGCGAGTTCAGGATCGCCTTGCGCCCGTTTTGCGTGAAGGTGATTTCCTTGCCGTAGCCTTCGATCCGTTCTTTGAGCCAACCGGCTTCTTCTGGATTTGAGATGTGCATGTATTGCAGCGCGAATGTGCCGCAATAGGTCCGCCGCACGATGGCGATGATCTCGTTCATCGACGCAAGCTCGAGGCCGAGCACGTTGTCGATAAAGATAGGGCGATCCATGTCGGCGGCGGTGAAGCCGTAAGATTCTGGGTCCAGTTCTGGGTGCGGTTTTAGTTCGCGCATGCCCAGCGGGTCGAGATCGGCGATCAAGTGCCCACGGATACGGTAGGCCCGAATGATCATCAGGGCGCGGATGCTGTCAAGAACAGCGTGGCGGACCTGTTGTTCGTTAAGCCCGACACCTTTTTCAGCGGCTTTTGCGGTGATCTTTTTGCCAGCTGCTTCTGGTTCAACGGCCCATTGACCATCAAGTGCGGCTGTCAGGTCGTCGTTTGGAATTGGCGGCCAATCGCTGCGTGCCCATGACGGGCCTGCGGCCTCTGCTTTTGCGTCCGCAGGCGCATCGCCAAGCGATTTGAAGAACTCTTGCCAGCTTGCGTCAACCGCACCGGGATTGTCAGCGAAGCGCGCGTAAAGCTGTTCAACGTATTCGGCGTTATGCCCTTGCAGGAATGACGATGCGTGCAGGACGTCGTTGGGGGAGTGATCGTTCATGAGGGGACCTCATTAAGTTGATTAAGAAGTACGAGTGCTAGAAAGCGGAACCGGAATTTCTCTGGCAGATGGTTGGCAACACGTTTGTTTAGTTCGCGGTATTCGATCAGTGAGCCATCCTCAAAAAGTTCGCCTCGAAAAATGTTAACCCCATCACTGGATCGAGCCATACCTTGAATACCGAAGCGGCCAAAAATTAGTGAGCGAGGTTCTGGCGAAAGAAAGATGCACAAGTAGGGCCCTACCGTTGTCTCGGTTAAAATTAGTCGAGCACCGTTTGAGGCAATGAAGGCAACTTGCCTATCCCAAATTTCTGCCGTGGCACTAACAAGCTGGCCGTTTCGCCAAAGATGATCCAAGCGTTGATGACTGCGCAGATTGTCGTTGATTTCTTCTGACAGTTCAGGGGCCAACGCCTCGATGATGGCTGATGCGAAAATGATATTTTTATATTCATCGATAGTCGCAGCGCTCCACCCAGCTTTTCGAATCGAATTTACGCGTTC
>CAJXTP010000291.1 GCA_913061335.1 uncultured Loktanella sp. | reverse complement strand
GCGTCAGATGTGTATAAGAGACAGGCCCAGATGTCGGCCTCGGTGATTTTGTGGCCTGCAGGCAAATCCAAATCGGCCACAACTGATGCCCGCGCGAAACGGTAAACGCCTTCTTCGGCGGCGGTGCGTTGTTTGGGATTGTGCAAGGCCGTGTGGATCTCGGCGCTGCGGTCGATGATGTAGCGCAGCTCGGACGGGTCCATGGAATTGATGATGTCGGGCCCAATGCGGTAGCGGGTATCGGTGTAGTGCCGTTCCAGAATGCACGCGCCAAGCGCCACGGAGGCCAGCGCCATTTCCGGCCCGATGGAATGATCGGAAAAGCCAACAATTGCGTTAGGGAATGCGTTTTTGAGATCGGTGACGCCTTGTAGTGACACGATTTCGGGCGGCGATGGATACAGGTTCGTGCATTCCAAAAGCGCGTATTCAACACCTGCGTCGTCCAAAATCTTCACCGAAGCGCGGATGCTGTCGATCGTTTGCATACCGGTGGACATAATGATCGGTTTGCCTTTGCGCGCGATGTGCCGGATCAACGGCAGGTTATCGACCTCGCCCGATCCAATTTTGTAGGCAGGCACGTCAAGCGTTTCGAGAAAATCCGCAGCGGCGCGCGAAAATGGAGTGGATATCCAGATCATGCCAAGGGATTCGGTATAGTCTTTCAACGCTGTCTCGTCTTCGGGGCCTAGCGCGCACCGTTCCATCACGTCCCAGATTGATACATCCGCATTTGGTGGAAATATTTGCTTGGCCTCTTCGGTCATCTCGTCTTCGATGATGTGGGTTTGGTGTTTGATCATCTCGCAACCGGACATGGCCGCAAGGCGTACCATTTCCTTGGCCACAGTCAGATCGCCGCCATGGTTGATCCCAATCTCAGCAATCACAAGCGGGGGATGGGATGGTCCGATTTTGCGGCCTGCGATGTCCATGGTGGGGCTCCTTTTAGCGTTGCTTCCGTTTTAAGTCGGGCGCGCGATAGTTGCAATGTGCGCGTGGCTGGGCCACATGGTTATCCATGAAAAATGGATTTGAAATTGACACGCAGGCCGGACGTAAACGGGCGATGCGCCATCTGGACTGGGTGGATCATGGTATCTTGCGATACCGCTGGCATAACTTTGCGGAAATTGCGCCGGGCGCTTATCGTTCAAACCACCCGACGATAGCCCGATTTGAGGACTATGCGGCGATGGGCATTAAGACTGTGCTGACGCTACGCGGCGCACAGCATCAGCCGCAGTTCTTGTTTGAAGCCGAGGTTTGTGCCCGATTGGGGTTGGGGTTGGAATGTGTTCAACTTGCTGCCCGCCGTGCGCCGCCGGTGGACCGATTGCAGATGTTATTTTCAAAGTTTGACCATATGGACCGCCCGTTCTTGATGCATTGTAAATCCGGGGCTGACCGCACTGGCCTTGCGGCGGCGCTGTATCAGTTGGAATACGCAGGTGCGGATATTGCATCGGCGAAAAAGCAGTTGAGCTTTGATTTCGTCCATATTCGCCGGACGGCGACCGGAGTTTTGGACCATTTTCTAGATACTTATGAAGCGCGATTTATTCAAACGGGTATTGGTGTGCGGGATTGGATCGGGACTGAATATAGCGCGGAAGACCTAACACTTAGCTTTGCGGCTAAGCAAAAGTCACTTCGGTTTTGGCAGGGCTGGCGTTAACGCAGCCCTTGTTCAATTTGCCGCCCTAACATGAACTCAACTATCTCCCAATCAAGTGGGCTGTCGATATCAAGACTGCGGGATTCGGGGACCTCGAACGGGATCACGTGGCCTTCAAACAGGCTGTTGGCACTGCGCAAGTAATCGGGGTTTAACACGTAAACGAGGCCAACGTGATCGTAGACCATCGGTGCGGCTTGCCGTGACAGGATATGACCGGGCAGGGGTTTGGACACATGCAGCGACCCGTCGGCGCCGGTTTCCAACATGTTGAAATACGGGTTTTTGCGCGACACGCAGCACGACAGGACCATGTCTGGTTGCGCGGATTTGAACAGGTCAATCGCGCCAGTGATATCTTGCGGCAAACGCAGCGGGGATGTGCAGTCGAGATCGACAAATGCAGTCACGGGACCAGTTTGCTTTTCGACCTCTGCCAACGCATGTTTCCAGACGTGAAATTTTCCGGCGGTGTCACTGGCCAATTCCGCAGGGCGCAAACCGATATCGAGCCCGCCGCGTTTCAACCCATATTCATACATCACCTCGCTGTCGGTCGACACCACAACGGCATCAATCTGGGCGTGATCGAGCAGTTGATCCAAGGACCAGTCGATCACGTGCTTGCCGTGCATAATACGGAAGTTTTTATTCGGAACGCCCTTTGATCCTGCGCGTGCACCGATATGGCCAATGATCATCGTCGTATCCCTAATATTTAGACGCAAAGTGGCAGGTCGCCGGATACAAGCGCAAGACTTGTTTCACATTTCCTAATGCATTGAATCTAGGAAAGACAGATGCTGGCGATCGCAGGGCGGTTGCATACGACGGGATAGACAAAGTCCAACTGCCGCTTGCTGCGATCGCGGGTAGGCAAAAAATCCATTTTGTCATCTGCGACTAACATCGACAATTCAGAAAACCTGTCGGTCCGATCTGGCGCATGCTTGATGGCATAATTTTCTAGCACTGCAGTCACTATCGATCCGTCCGTGCTTAGGACGTCGGCCAAACAGACCGGTGACGCGGAAAGCTCTGCCATCGGTGTCACCAAGGTGCTACTCGCGTGTTCGGCCATTGCAACAGTATGGGTGTCAAAAAGCTGGGAAAACAGTTGCATGAGATCAGCGCTATCAGTCTTTATCAAATTTCTTTTCTCCAATCTGTTGGTTGATCCCGCTGGGCTGATCCGACCGATGTACCAAAAATGGTCCGATTGCGAGCATGTCCATATGTGTGTTCAAAAAGCAGTCGATTGCGTCGCGCGGGGTGCAGACAATCGGCTCTCCGCGCACGTTGAACGACGTATTGAGCAGCATCGGGCACCCTGTCAACTTGTGGAAAGCCTGCAGAATAGCGCCGGCGCGCGATAAATGCGACGCGGGGTCTACGGTCTGTAGTCGCGCGCTGAAATCCACATGTGTAACCGCCGCGAAGTCGCTGCTGACGGCGCGCATCAAAACGACTGGCTTGGAAAGCCCTCGCGCGCGCCTTTGCAAGCGAGACATCGCCACGGAATTTCGGTTTTAGCGACGCCACCAGCAGCATGTAGGGGCTGTCTGTCGGCCCATCAAATAGAGTTGCTGCATGATCTTTGAGCACCATTGGCGCAAAGGGCCGCCAGCCTTCGCGAAATTTGATCTTGTGATTGACGCGTTGTAGCGTGTTGTCTGCGCGCGGATCTGCCAATATTGAGCGGTTTCCAAGCGCGCGTGGTCCGAACTCCATCCGGCCATCAAAATGCCCGACGATTTTTCCAGCGGCCAATGCGGCGGCAGTCTGTTCTGCGAGGCTGTCCGGTTGGTCCCAGATGAGATTTGCGTCGTCTAACGCCGCCCTAATTGACAGCTCATCAAAGTCAGGTCCAAGATAGCTTCCGGCAATTGAATTGGCCGCCGCGGGCTGTTTGGCGGACTGATGTGCCTGTCTCTTATACACATCTCCGAGCCCACGAGACCTCTCTACATCTC
>CAJXTP010000290.1 GCA_913061335.1 uncultured Loktanella sp. | reverse complement strand
CGAGATGTAGAGAGGTCTCGTGGGCTCGGAGATGTGTATAAGAGACAGGGTACCGCCGAAATCCGTCGGCCCCACCGAACCCACCGATGCGCATCGGGATATCAAGTTGCTTTGGCGCGCGCGTCGCACCAGCAAGTGACGCAATCGCGGGCAAGTTCAACGCCGCAAGCCCCGTTGCGATCTGTTTGGCTTCACCGGAACCGGCCAGCAGCAAAATGGTCATGCGCCCGCCTTAGCCAAAACGACGCCTGCTCGATCAATGATCACGATATCATAGGACGGGCCACCGAAACGTTTATTCAACTGCAAAAGCGCGCGGTCGGCCACGATTTGAGCCAAGGCAGGGTGGCGTGTCACAGCCTCAAGTGCCGTGTTGCAGTCAGCCAAATCGGGTTCACCTGTCCAATCGGCAAGCATCGCAAAATCAACCTGTGATCGCCCAGAATGCAAGTCGATTGCCCCCTGCGCAAGTTTGGTAATTTTGCCAATCCCGCCGCCGACAGTCATTTTGTCAATCGGATGTCTCACAAGGTATTTCAGTAGCCCGCCTGCAAAATCGCCCATATCAAGCATCGCGGAATCTTGCATGCCGTAAAGCGCTTGCACCGTGGCCTCGCTCGTTGATCCAGTGCAACCCGCGACATGGCTGATCCCATTGGCGCGGGCTACATCGATGCCACGGTGAATTGAGGCGATCCAAGCCGCACATGAAAATGGCCGCACAATGCCGGTGGTGCCCAATACAGACAGGCCTCCGACGATCCCAAGTCGCGGGTTCCATGTTTTCAATGCCAGTTCTGCACCATTGGGCACCGACACTGTGATTGTCACATTAGGCGTCTCGCCGTAAATGGCCGCTGCTTGGGCCACAACTTCGTCCATCATAAAACGCGGAATAGGATTGATCGCAGGCTCGCCAACACCAATTGGCAGCCCTGCTTTGGTCACCGTTCCAATGCCCAGACCTGCACAAAACACAACGCCACCGTCCGATGCCGAGACTCGCACAATAATCAACGCACAATGCGTGACATCAGGATCGTCGCCTGCATCTTTGATAATGCCCACCTCAGCCCAGCCTTCACCTGCATCTGTGTGTTCAATCGCGAAAGTCGGCGTCTCGCCTTTTGGCAATGTTATCGTCACATCATCGGGGAATGCTCCGCCCCAAAGGCGCGCCAATGCCGCCTTTGTTGCGGCTGTCGCGCACGCACCTGTGGTCCAGCCACGGCGCAATTTGGGGATCGGTGTCTGTGTCATCTGAAATGGACTATAGGAACCAAACACGATGCCGCCAATCCGCAATCAGACGTCGTTTGACAGCTTTTCAAAGAAAGGCTTTCGGGGCATAAGACCGATATGACACATAACATCCCCCTTCCCGCCCACGCATGGCCCACACTCGAGGCCGGTTGGGTCTGGCTTTGCGGCGCGGGTCCGGGTGATCCGGGGCTGTTGACACTGCATGCAGTAAACGCGCTACGACAGGCAGATGTGGTGATCTATGACGCACTTGTGCAAGAGGCCATTCTGGAATGGGCCCCACAAGCGGAACATATTTTTGCAGGAAAACGCGGCGGCAAACCATCTGCCAAACAGCGCGATATATCCCTGCGATTGGTTGACCTGGCCCGGATGGGCAAAAAAGTTTTACGCCTTAAGGGCGGCGATCCGTTTGTGTTTGGACGCGGCGGCGAAGAGGCGCAAACCCTTGTGCAGCATGGCATTCCTGTGCGGATCATCCCTGGTATCTCTGCTGGGATCGGCGGGCTGGCTTATGCGGGCATTCCTGTTACCCACCGCGATGTGAACCAATCGGTTACATTTGTGACCGGTCATGACCAGTCAGGCAACACACCGGGGTCGCTCGATTGGGTGTCGATTTCTAAAGGCAGCCAAGTCTTGGTGATCTATATGGGCATGAAACACATCGCCCAGATTTCTGCCAAGCTTATCGCCGCAGGTCGCCCTGCGTCTGAACCCGTTGCAGTTGTGACAACGGCCACGACGATTGATCAGCGCGTATTGGAAACCACACTGGGTACGATTGTTGCAGATATCGCTGCTGCGGGCATGGAGCCACCAGCGATCATTTGCGTCGGCCAATCTGTTTTGATGCGCCAAGTTTTAGACTGGCAAGGTCAAGCAGCGGGTATCGCACCGCGTAATTTGGACCCACTTGGCCGTGGTCGTCCTGCCGAATCTGTATAATGCGCTTTGTGATCGCCGCCCCCGCATCCGGAAGCGGTAAAACAACGGTCACATTGGGATTGCTACGTGCTTTTGCCCAAGACGGGATGGCCGTATCGGGCGCAAAATCTGGCCCCGACTATATTGACCCCCGGTTTCACGAAGCGGCTTGCGGACGACCTTGCCTCAATCTCGATGCATGGGCAATGACACCTGCGCGTATTCGCGGGCTCGCACCCCAAGGCGACCTAATTATCGAAGGCGCAATGGGTCTATTTGACGGCGCGCCGCCTAGCGGCAAAGGCGCCTGCGCTGACCTTGCGCGTCTTTTGAGCATTCCAGTTGTGCTTGTTGTCGACGCGGGCCGCATGGCCCAGTCAGTGGCCCCCATTGTGCAAGGCTTTGCGCAATTTGACCCAACGGTGCCGATTGCAGGCGTTATCTTGAATAACGTCGGCTCTGATCGCCATGAAGCAATGTTGCGCAGCGCTTTAACCGCGATTGGCATGCAGGTATTTGGGGCGGTTAGACGCAACGCTGCCCTGCGGATACCATCGCGACATCTGGGATTGGTACAGGCGCAAGAACGCACTGACCTTGATGAATTCCTAAATCTGGCTTCAGACGCGGTGCGTGCCGGTATTGATCTGGATGCCTTGCGGGCCCTTGGTGCGCAGACTTCGTTCTCTGAAAACCGCCCGATGCGGTGCCCTGCGAACCGCATTGCAGTCGCGCAAGACGCTGCATTCGCATTCGCGTACCCGCATCTTTTGGCGGATTGGCATGCAGCGGGTGCCAGCATCGAGACCTTTTCGCCGCTTAATAATGACCCAGTTCCAATGGCCGATTTGGTTTATCTGCCGGGCGGATACCCGGAGCTTTATGCAGGTCAATTGGCAGGTAATTCCAACTTCATTCAAAGCCTCACCCTGGCCGCACAATCAGCTGATATATATGGAGAATGTGGCGGGTACATGACGTTAGGAAACACCCTTACTGACGCTGAAGGCATTCAACATAAGATGGCAGGCATGCTTAACCTTGGGACGTCTTTTACACAGCGTAAATTGCACTTGGGCTACCGCGTGATTGCCGCGAACGCGGGACCATTTCAAGGCACGTGGAACGCGCATGAATTCCACTATGCGACGACCACGTTTGCAAATGGCGAACCGCTGTTCAGCGCATCCGATGCAAAGGGCACTGCCCTGCCTGATATGGGGCTGCGCAATGGCCGCGTATCGGGCTCATTTGCACATATCATCGACTCAGCCTGAAATACTCATTGCGAGTCTGGAAATGCAGGATTACCGATTGTCATATGACTGATATGATTGATGATCGCCGCGCCAAGCGCAATGTCGCCGTCCTTGTCGCCGCACAAGCGATTTTGGGCGCGCAAATGCCCATGATATTTGTGATCGGCGGCTTGGCTCTGTCTCTTATACACATCTCCGAGCCCACGAGACCTCTCTACATCTC
>CAJXTP010000289.1 GCA_913061335.1 uncultured Loktanella sp. | reverse complement strand
GCCGCACAGTGGTTTGGGTTGGGGGCCATTCCCACCGCCATTTTGATCGTGCAACTTGCCACCCCAGTCGCCGTCACCTCATATTTGCTGGCCGAAAAATACGGCCATGACGCACAGCCCGTTGCGGGTCTGGTCGTGGCGTCAACTTTGCTTTGCGTGATCAGTTTACCGCTTATCCTTGCATTTGTGATCTAACCGCACCGCCAAACCTGTTCACAGCGCCGCAAAAATCTTTTAGGGTGGAAAAAAAGACAAAACAAAAAGCGAGTGGCAGATGAGCAGACTCTTCCGCGCAATGGTACTTTTGGTGGCTTTAGGGAGCTGTGGGTCGAGGAACTTCTCGGTACCGCGTAACCTTGATAACGCCTGTCAAATTGTATCCGAGCGCCCAGCATACCTTCAGGCCTTTAAGGCAACTGAACGCCGATGGGGCGTTCCAGTCCCTGCTTTGATGGCGATTATCTATCAGGAAAGTAAATTCATCGGGAACAACCGAACCCCACATCAATATGCGCTGGGCGTCATTCCAATTGGTCGCCAGTCGTCCGCATTTGGATATTCCCAAGCCCTTGATGGCACGTGGAGAGAATACCAACGTGCCGAAGGTGGATCTGGCGCACGTCGTGACAACATCAGGGACGCGACGGATTTTATGGGTTGGTACATGTCCCTGACCAAAGAAGAAGTCGGTTTGGCAATGAACGACACCCGCAATCAGTACCTAGCCTATCACGATGGCCGGACCGGATATAAGCGCGGGACATGGAGAAACAAAAGCTGGCTTATCCGTATCGCGAATGAAGTCGACGCTCGTGCCGTCATGTATGACGCGCAGTTACGAGCTTGTCGCAAAATCTAGCAATGAAAAAGGCACCTCAATCGGGCGCCTTTTTTAAATCTTGCTGGTCTATTTATTCCAGTTTCTCGTCTCGCTGACGATATTGAATTTAATATCGCTAATCCGGCCGCCACGCACCAGATCGTTCAAAATCATCGTTGTCTGACTGCCCACGTCATCGGTCACAATCCATTGACGTAGCTCAATCGGATTGGCCGTGAACACCATTTGAATATTTCCGTATTGCGGATGTGCAGGATCTTGGGCCGTAATAATCGTTGTCGTGCCGTCCGACGTATGCCCAGTGACCATGCTGGCCCGCGCAAGGTCGACATTGCGTTCCAGAATAATCTTCAACGGTGTCTGGCTCAGCGGGTACCGATCCGGCCCGTTGTTGGACCGCGGATCAAAAATTGCGACTTGCCCACCACCAGCCATCACCAGCGAATTGTCCGGTGCATTATATTCAAACCGAATGCGCCCCGGCCTTTTGATGTAAACCTGACCCGTTGACAGGGTCCCATCCGCGTTGATCTGCGTGAACCCGCCTTGTGCCGTTTGAAGCCCGTTCAAATACTGAGACACTTGGTCCAGCGAAAGCTCTTGTGCGACCGCCGGTGTCGCCGTCAAAATCACAGCTGCAGCCGAAGCCATAAAGGAACGTCGTTTCATCATACTATCTTACCTTATTTGCGCAGGGTCATAATGCACCTGACAGATAGGCATCAACCTGAGAGATAGCCAGATGATAAGCGATAACGCGCCGCACGCCATCCGATAACATCTTGGTTTGCGACCTAGTAGATAGGGAAGCGTTGGCACAGTTCATCGACCTTGGCTGCGACATCTGCCTCCACACTGCCATTTTCCGCCTCACCATTGGCAGCAAGACCGTCAACCACGGCAATAATCCAATCCGCAATGTCGCGAAACTCAACTTCGCCAAATCCACGGGTCGTGCCAGCAGGTGTGCCAAGCCGAACGCCCGACGTGATCGTTGGCTTTTCGGTGTCAAACGGGATGCCGTTTTTGTTGCAGGTGATGCCTGCACGCTCTAGCGCCTTTTCAGCAGCGTTGCCTTTTACACCCTTGGGCCGCAAATCGACCAAAAGCAGATGGGTGTCTGTGCCGTGCGTGACTGTCGCCAACCCGCCTTTGTGCAATTGATCGGCCATTGCTTGCGCGTTGGACACGACCTGCGCCATGTAATCTTTGAAGTCGGGCTGCAAGGCTTCACCAAACGCGACGGCCTTGGCTGCGATGACGTGCATCAACGGGCCACCTTGGATGCCGGGGAAAATGGCGGAGTTCACCTTTTTCGCAATCGCCGCATCATTGGTCAGGATCATGCCACCGCGCGGACCGCGCAAAGTTTTATGCGTGGTCGTCGTGACAACATGCGCGTGGGGGAATGGCGATGGGTACAGCCCCGCCGCGATCTGACCTGCGAAATGGGCCATATCGACCATCAGATAAGCACCAATTTCATCCGCGATGTCACGCATTCTGACGAAATCAATGATACGTGGGATGGCGGAGCCACCGGCAATAATCATTTTGGGTTTGTGTGCTCGCGCAAGTTCTGCCAGCGCGTCATAGTCGATGGTCAGCGTCTCACGATCGACACCGTACTGAACCGCATTGAACCATTTTCCCGATTGGTTTGGCGCGGCCCCGTGCGTCAGATGCCCACCCGCATCAAGCGACATTCCCAAGATCGTATCACCCGGCTGTATCAACGCCTGAAACACACCTTGGTTGGCCTGCGAGCCAGAATTTGGTTGCACATTTGCAAAGTCACAGCCGAACAGTTCGCATGCCCGCGTGATTGCAAGGTTTTCCGCAATATCAACGAATTCGCAGCCGCCATAGTACCTGCGCCCTGGATATCCCTCGGCATATTTGTTGGTCATAACAGAGCCTTGGGCTTCCATCACGGCTGCGGACACGATGTTTTCTGATGCGATCAATTCGATCTCGTTACGTTGTCGCCCAAGTTCTTTGCGGATGGCTCCAAAGATTTCAGGATCGCGGGTCTCGAGAGGCTGCGAAAAGAATGGTGTTTTGCTAGTTGTGTGCACGGTGGGCTCCTTTGATGCGATGCTATCCGGTCCACCCAAGACCCGCTGAAATGCAATTCATCGTCTGCAAAAGCGGGCCCGATTGGGCGCGTTCTGGGTCGGCGCGCTGCGCGCGCAGTTGGTCAATTTGGATGTCGTGAATGATATTGAGATGTGCGCGGTTTCGTTCAAACCGCTTGGTCAGCAGAGGAAACCGTTGCGCAAGGATCGGCTGTCCGGTGATCGACGCAATGGCCGCACAGGATTGGTCATATTCCGCACGAATTTTGTCGAAGATGACCTTGCCTGTGGCAGTATCGGTCGCCAGTGCTGCATAAGATGCCGCGATGTCCATGTCGACCTGAAACAGGGTCTTTTCGACTTCGTCCACGATCAATTGAAACAACGCTGAGGTCTTGAACATGTCGTGTAGGACCAATTGACCATCGTCGCCACGCACATCCAGAAACGACTGGCATGCGGTCCCAAACCCGTACCAACCTGTCAGCAAATGCCGGTTTTGCGACCATGCAAAAACCCAAGGAATGGCGCGAAGATCGGCCAAGCTTGACGCGCCGAACCGCCGCGCGGGGCGTGATCCGATTTTCAGCATCGCAAGTTCCTCGACGGGGCTCGCGTCCTGAAAATACTGCACAAACCCATCCGAATTCAACAGCGCACAATAGGCGACCTGCGACATGCCCGACAAAGCCTGAAGCGCGTTGTCATGCTCTGGGTTGTTTGGCGGCGCATTTGGCGACAGCGCTGTATGCAACAACGCCGATGATGCGAGCTGTTCCAGCTC
>CAJXTP010000288.1 GCA_913061335.1 uncultured Loktanella sp. | reverse complement strand
GATGTGTATAAGAGACAGCATGGAAAGCGCCGCGCCGCCGCGGCCATCGCCATCCATCCGTGTCAGGACAACGCCCGTCACGCCGATTTTGTCGTCGAATTCTTGCGCCACGTTCACCGCGTCTTGACCGGTCAAGCCATCAACCACCAGCAGCGTTTCGCGTGGGTTGGTGATGTCGCGGACTTGCGCCGCTTGTGCGATCAGTTCCGCGTCGATGTGCAGCCGACCCGCAGTGTCGAGCATGTAGACGTCATAGCCGCCAAGCGATGCTTGGGTTTTCGCGCGTTTCGCGATCTGGATAGGTGTCTCGCCCTTAACGATTGGCAGAGTGTCGACGCCAATCTGGTTGCCCAGAATTGCCAGCTGTTCCATCGCCGCTGGCCGGTTGGTATCAAGCGACGCCATCAGCACGCGCTTGCCTTCGCGTTCTTTCAAACGCTTGGCGAGTTTCGCGGTGGTTGTCGTTTTACCGGAGCCTTGCAGGCCGACCATCAGGATCGGCGCAGGCGGGCTGTCGATTTTTAGTGCGCCGGGATCTTCTGACCCAGTCAGGACGTGCTGCAGTTCGTCGTGCACGATTTTTACGACTTGCTGGCCGGGCTGGATGGATTTGGTGACCGCAGCGCCTGTCGCCTTTTTCTCAACGGCTTTGATAAAATCGCGCGCGACAGGCAGGGATACGTCGGCCTCTAGCAGCGCAACCCGAACTTCGCGCAGGGCTGTTTTGACGTCATCTTCAGATAACGCACCTTGTTTGGTGAGCTTGTCAAAGACGCCGCCGAGGCGTTCAGATAGATTCTCAAACATTGGCCAGTAGCCCCTAATCGTTCCGGTTGCCCATTATATAGGGACGAACCGCATAAAGCAGTAGCGCCCCCATGGGCGCAACGCGCTGACGGGGGGCGATCCCCATTGAAATGGGGACCGGACGGCTGATGCTATCCGGGTGTTATGGGTCGTTTAGGCCACTGGGCGGGCCAGAGTCAAGCAGCAGCCTCTGCTTTGGCGGCGTTGATTTCCTTTGCTGCAACTGTCGTGATGTCTGTAATCCCGATGAAGTTCAAAACCTGCCGCAAATGCGGTGTGGCAAAGTCGATAGCGCTGTCGATTGGAACCCCACCAGAGGCCGCCACGATGATCGCCTTTTTGCCGTTCAAAAGCCCGCGCGGACCTTCGGATGTATATTCAAACGTAACCTTTGGGCGACAGATCAGATCGACCCATGCCTTAAGTGCTGTTGGCATTCCGAAGTTGTGCATCGGCATGCCGATCACGATGGTGTCGGCGTTTTGCATCTCGGACACCAGTGTATCCGACAGCCCAAGCACGCGGGTTTCTTCGTCGTTGAGGTCAACTGCGGGGACCAGACGGGCAGCGTTCCACGCGGCGGTAACCTGCGGCAACGGCGATGCGCTGAGGTCCCGAATTGTGACGGTGCCGTCCATGTCGGCAAGCACATGGCCCGCTGCCTGACGTGATTGGCTGCCTGTGACGTTTGTCGAGCTGACGATATGAAGGATATTGGTCATGATTTCAGTCCATTTTGTGGGTGACATTTGTTGATTGATACCGATAACGTGTTTGCGAACGCAACGGGCTAGATTGAACAGGGTCCGTTCATAAATGCACAGGACAGTAAATGGACAACTGGGACGAGATTAGAACTGCTTATCAAGTTGCCCGCGCCGGTACAGTCAGTGGTGCTGCGGTTGCGATGGGAGTGCATCATGCCACTGTCATCCGCCACATCGACGCACTGGAAGCCCGTTTGGGTGTTAAGCTGTTTCAACGTCATGCGCGTGGATACACGACAACTGAGGCAGGCCTTGATTTGTTGCAAGTCGCCCAAGCGACCGACGATCAATTTACCCAACTGGCTGGCCGTATTAAGGGGCAGGGCGCGGGCGTGTCTGGCGAATTGGTTGTTACGTCGCTTGGGGCATTGTCCCAGTTTTTGACCCCGGCGTTGGTCAGTTTTCAGGATACCAACCCTGATATTCGCGTCCGGTATTTGACCGGCGATCGTTTGTTCCGGCTGGAATACGGCGAGGCGCATGTTGCTATTCGCGCAGGTGCGATGCCCGATCAACCTGACAACGTGGTGCAGCCGTTTATGAAGATGCGCGTTAAATTGGTGGCGTCTGATGCCTATATCGCCAAGCACGGGTTGCCGACGGGTGAAGCTGATTTGGTGAACCACTGGTTTGTGGCCCAAGACGGCGTCACCAGTCGCGCCCCGTTTAGCAAATGGCTGCACACAATTGTGGGCGAAGATCGCATCGCGTTTCGCGCAACTGATAGCCGCAGTATGGCAGACGCGGTGGTCGCTGGCGCGGGCATCGGGTTTTTGTCCGAATTTGAGATGCAGTGCTATGCTGGATTGCACGACGCAATCCCAAGCCGCGAAGACTGGTCCGCGACGTTGTGGCTGGTTACCCATGTGGATTTGCACCGCACCCCGAAAGTTCAAGCGGCGCTCGCCCATCTCAAATCTGCTGCGGCGGCGCAGGTATGACCCAGACTGCCCGTTTGGGGCATTTGGCGATGCTGCTGTTTTCAGTGTTGGTTGCCGGATCGTTTTCGCTTGGCGTGTTGGCCGCCAATGATATTGCTCCGATGGCGCTAAATGCGGTTCGGTTCTGGATTGCTGCTGCAATTATTGGCGCGATTGTCGTGGCGCGAGGCGGGGTGCCGCGTACAGCACTTGCGGCCCCTTGGCGGTATTTGGTGTTGGCTACTGTGTTCACGCTTTATTTCGTGCTAATGTTCGAGGGGCTGAAGACCGCCCCATCGGTCAGTGCTGCTGCCGTGTTTACCCTGACCCCAGTGTTGACCGCTGCTGTCGGTTGGGTGTTGCTAAGGCAAGGTGTCACGCCGCGCATTGCGTTTGCGTTGACCATTGGCGCGCTGGGCGCGTTATGGGTGATTTTCCGCGCTGACCTGCAAGCAATGTTGCGGTTTGATGTCGGCCGCGGCGAGCTGATCTATTTTGTCGGCTGCATCAGTCATTCGTTTTATACCCCGTTGGTTCGTAAGCTGAACCGTGGTGAAAGCGCGCTGGTGTTTACATTTGGCACACTGGTGGCGGGGGCTGCAGTGCTGACGGTTGTGGGCTGGTTTGATATTGTATCGACCCCTTGGCTGGCGCTGCCGACGGTGGTTTGGGTGACCATTGTTTACACTGCGGTGTTTGCCAGTGCTGCGACCTTTACCTTGCTTCAGTTTGCAGCGCTGCGCCTGCCGTCGTCCAAAGTGATGGCCTATACATACCTGACCCCCGCATGGGTGATTGTTTGGAATGTCGGGCTTGGGGCTGCGTTGCCCCCGTTGGCCGTTGGGTTTGGTGTCGCGATGACGATCGTCGCGTTGGTTTTGCTGTTGCGTGACTAGGGCGCAAGTTCCTGTGTCAAAAACGCCTCGAATGCGTCCAGATCAATGGCGTCCATCTGACCGAACCCTTGCATCCATGCCGATGCGCCGCGCAGGGCGTCTGGTTCCAGTTTACACCATTTGACCCGTCCGCGTTTTTCTTGTGACACAAGGCCAGCTGCCGCCAACACGCCAAGGTGTTTGGAAATCGCGGCCAGTGAGATCGCGAACGGCTCCGCCACATCGGTGACGGCCATATCGTCTTCGAGCAACATCGCAAGAATTGCGCGGCGCGTCGGGTCGGCCAATGCCGCAACTGTCTCTTATACACATCTGACGCTGCCGACGAA
>CAJXTP010000287.1 GCA_913061335.1 uncultured Loktanella sp. | reverse complement strand
GGAGATGTGTAAAAGAGACAGGCATCGCGATCAATGCGCGAAATTCATTGTTGGTCAGGTCTTCGATCAGACGCAGCCCCGCCTCATCAGCAATCGCAAAATCCTGCGGCGCGGGTTGCTCGTAGTCAAAATCATACGACCCTGCCCCGCGCGTCATAATCTCGCCGGTCCCATTGATGAAATAGGCTTCGGTCAGTCCACGATCTATCTGGTTTTGAACCCGCGCAATCGCTTGGCGCACATCACCGTCATCCATGAAAAAGTCGCGCAAGCGTTCAGTATTCAAATATGCCGCAAGCGCCTGCCCGTCGCGTGTCAGCTCTTGTGATTCTTCAGCTTCATAGGCTTGCGCGGTCGTTAGTGACGTCGAAAGAACTGTCCGAACGCGCTCTGAAAACCAGCCTTCAAGCCCGACATTCAGCGTGAGCATTGCGAAAATCGCAACAAGCACCGTCGGTATCAACGCCAGCAACGCAAACGCACCCGTCAGACGCATATGCAACAGCGATCCTGCCGATTTGGCGCGTCTGGCAGATATCATCCGCGCGACCCGCTGCATCACCAAAGCGGCCACAACCAACACGTAAACAAGATCAGCCAGCAAAATCAGACGCAGCAAAGGCGATGTCGACGACTGCACCACAGGGCCCAGCACAATATATGTAAGCACAGCTAAAACGGGCCCTAAACAGACCAAGCCCAGAACGGTTGCGTTCTGCACAGCGCGCGTCCGCCGCCAGCGGCTGAAACGCGCAAAATTCAAACGTTGTAGGCTACGCTGCACGCGTATCGGCCCCCAAAAATTGGTGAGGTTACCCCCACGTACACCACATGTCGTGATCTCTTCAAAATGCAGCTGCGTCTTGAAGGTCACGGTCCTGTTGCGCTTTTACATCAATTTGCGGCGGCGTGTCACGTGGATATCGAGCTCTGTGATCTTCTTACGCAAAGTATTCCGGTTGATCCCTAGTAAATCGGCGCATTTCGCCTGATTTCCGCCTGTTGCATCCAACGCAATTTCCAAAAGTGGGCCTTCGATCTCGCGTAGAATCCGATTATAAAGCCCCGGCGCCGGCAAATCACCACCATGCAGGTCAAAATATCGACGCAGATGTCTGCCCACGGATTCTGACAGTTTGTCGGTCTCGGTCGCATTGTTCAGAGGCTCCATTGCAGGTTGGTTGCCAAGAACCATCTCAACTTCAGCGCGCGAGATTTCTTCCTCTGCGGCGGTGAACACCAAACGGCGGACCGCGTTTTCCAATTGGCGGACATTGCCGGGCCAGCTGTAGACACGGACCATTTCAAGCGCTGCCTCGCTCATCCGGCGCAAGGGCGCACCTTCGCGTTCAACGCGCGCCAGAAAATGCGCAGCCAGCAGCGGGATATCGTCCACACGTTCACGCAAGGATGGGACCGCAACTGTCACACCGCCCAATCGGTAGAACAAATCTTGGCGAAATTGGCCCGTTTCCATCCGACCAATCAAATCCGTTTGGGATGTCGACATTATGCGCGGGGCCGTATCGCCCAAAGCGTCCAGCATTCGGACAATCCGCCCCTGCGCTGTGTCGGACAAATCACTGACTTCATCAAACAACAGCGATCCACCCTTGGCCCGTGCCAGCGCTGCCGACGGGCCGCCCATGCCTTCCAAATCTGCGCCAGACACAACCACAAATGGCAATGATCTTCGATCCGAAAAATCGTGGATCGCGCGGGCAATCAATGACTTTCCTGTGCCGCTTTCGCCAGTGATCAGAACTGGCAATGACGTGTTCATTACCCGTGCGACCAAACGGTACAGGTCCTGCATCGCGGGCGTTCGGCCAACCAATGGTAAATCACTGTTTTCTTGGGTCTCACTTGCGTCGCGAGACTGCGGAGCACGGCGCTTAACCGCTAACGCACGTGCGGCACGCTTCATCAGATCCGGCAGATCAAAGGGCTTAGGCAGATAATCATACGCATCGGCCTCCGCAGCCTGAATAGCGGTCATGATCGTATTCTGGGCGGAAATCACGATCACCGGCAATCCGGGACGGGCCGCTGCAATCTTTGGCAGTTGCTCCAACCCGTTGCCATCAGGCATGACCACATCGGATATCACAAGATCGCCTTTGCCCTCTTCCACCCAACGCATCAATGTCACCAGCGATGACGTTGCATGCACCTTGCAGCCCGCACGCGTCAACGCTTGGGTCAAGACCGTCCTGATCGTCCGATCGTCGTCAGCAACAAGAACTGTGCCATCCATCAGTTATCTCCTGTGGGGTGTGGGGCGCGTGGTAATGATATGCGGAACACTGTGCGACCCGGAACGCTGTCGACCGATATCCAACCGCCTGCATCGCCAATCAGTTTGGACACCAACGCAAGCCCAAGCCCGGTGCCGTTTTCGCGACCTGAAATAAACGGTTCAAAAACATCGCCCGCAATTTCCGACGGCAGTCCGGGGCCATCATCGATCACCTCGACCTGCAATGGCAGACGGGCTTGTGTTCCATCAGGGCGATATACCCGCAAGGACGGGTCATAAAACGTACGCAGCCGGATGGTACCACCGTCACCGCCCGCCTCTGATGCATTTTTAAGCAGGTTCAAAAACACCTGCAAAAGCTGATCTGAATCCGCCAACGTGTGCGGCAACGACGGATCATAATCTTCGATAAACAGCATATGTGCGCCAAACCCGACGGCCGCAGACCGGCGTGCTTGATCCAACACATCATGCAAGTTGATCGGGCGCAATTCGGGCGGCCGCAAATTGCCAAATTGTTCAACCTGTTCAAGCAGTTTTACGATCCGGCGGCATTCATCCACGATCAGATCGGTCAGTTCCTGATCTTCCGGTGGCAGGCCCATCGATACCAATTGCGCCGCACCTGTGATCCCTGCTAGCGGGTTCTTGATCTCATGCGCAAGCATTTCAGCCATACCAATAGCAGACTTCGCGGCCTTACCGGTATTATGCGACTGGGTCATCCGGCTGGCAATTTCGCGCGGGCTGATTATCATAATCATCACGCCATCAAATCCTTGGTGCGGCGCAAACTGAATGTTGCATTGCATCGGCGCACGTTCGCCACTGCCGACATCCACGTCGTTAACAAACAAAGGGGCACGGCTGTCGCGGGCACGGGCAAATGGCTGCTCCAAGGGGGCGTCAATCATCACGTTGTCCCACACAGGCTTACCGCGCAGCGATTTGGCCGACAGATTCAAGAACGCCTCAGCAGCGGGATTACTGTCGATAATATTGTCATTGGCGTCCAACAACAACGCAGGCACCGGCATCGACGCCCATAAATTAGTATCACCGATCATACGGGCACCAGTCCGGCTATTGCATCGCTTAATAACCCGAGCACCACCTTGGGCGTGGGCGCGGTTAACACCTCACGGCGCAGCGCGGTTGGGGCCCCGGTATAATCCATATACCAGCCAAGATGCTTGCGGGCGACCTTGCGCCCAAGCTCAATACCGTAGAAATCCAGTATCGCCTCGTAGTGTGTGCAAACCATGGTCACCAAATCGGCGCCCTGCGGAATCTGCGGCGCAATGGTGCCATGTAAAGTCGCCGCGACTTCGGCCAACACCCAAGGGCGCCCCTGCGCACCGCGCCCGATCATCACGCCGTCAGCACCCGAAAGCGCCAACGCCTCGGCAGCAGTTTTGGCATCCACAATATCACCATTCGCGACAACGGGAATTGATACGGCCTCTTTGATCC
>CAJXTP010000286.1 GCA_913061335.1 uncultured Loktanella sp. | reverse complement strand
GAGAGGTCTCGTGGGATCGGAGATGTGTATAAGAGACAGCCATTGCGTGAATAGCCGCTGAAAATGGGCGGGGCTCATATTCATATGAGCGGCCATGGCGTCAAGCGACACCGGCCCGTCCGTCGCCCCATCGATGTAATCGATGGCCCGACGCATGACTGCGAAATGATATGCGTTTTGGTGTTCCATAAGGATCAGGTTAGGCCAAAGCAGCCGTTGTCGGCGACCCGAAAATTGCGCATAGTCTATCCCATGGCAAAACAACTTGATTATCATACCATTCGCGAAATATTTGACCGCTTCCACGAGGCAGAAGCAGAGCCAAAGGGCGAGCTGGAACATACCAACGTCTACACGCTTTGTGTGGCGGTGGCACTGTCTGCGCAGGCGACGGATATTGGCGTGAACAAAGCCACGCGTGGATTATTTGCGGTGGCTGATACGCCGCAAAAGATGCTTGATTTGGGGCTTGAGGGCGTGACCGATCACATCAAAACGATTGGTCTGTTCCGCCAAAAGGCAAAGAACGTCATGAAGATGTCCCAAATTTTGGTTGATGACTTTGATGGGGTCGTACCGAATTCGCGGGCCGCATTGCAGTCGCTTCCTGGTGTTGGTCGCAAGACCGCCAATGTTGTGTTGAACATGTGGTGGGGCCAACCTGCCCAAGCTGTTGACACGCATATCTTCCGCGTCGGTAATCGATCGGGCATTGCGGTTGGCAAAGACGTGGATACGGTTGAGCGTGCCGTCGAAGATCACGTCCCTGCCGACTATCAATTGCACGCCCACCACTGGCTAATTCTGCATGGTCGGTATACCTGCGTCGCGAGAAAACCCAAATGCGCGGCGTGTCTGATCCGCGATCTCTGCATGTATGAGGATAAGAACTTATGAAGGCTTTTCAGGTCGTCGGTATTGGCAACGCAATGGTGGATGTTCTGGCCCGCGCGCCAGATGCGTTTTTGGCGGATGCCGGTATTGAAAAAGGCATCATGCAGTTGATCGATATGGACCGCGCCGTGGAGCTTTATGCAGCGATTGGTCCTGCGCGTGAAGTGTCTGGTGGATCTGCGGCCAATACGATTGCAGGTATTGCCCATTTGGGTGGTCGCACGGCCTATGTTGGCAAAGTAAAAGATGACCAGCTTGGTGCGATTTTTGCCCATGATTTGCGCGCCCAAGGTGCAGTCTATGAGACGACCTTCGCCCCGAAGGACGCGGTTGATGAAACCGGCCGCTGTCTGATCGTTGTGACCCCGGACGGCGAACGATCGATGAACACCTACTTGGGTGTGACCGAGTTTTTGACCCCAGACGATATTGACGAAACCCAGATGGCTCAAGCCGACTGGATCTATCTTGAGGGTTACCGGTTTGACGGACCCGAAAGCCATGCGGCTTTTGCCAAGGCGATCACGGCGTGCCGCACTGCGGGCGGGCGCGTGTCGCTGACGCTTTCTGATCCGTTTTGCGTGAGCCGCCACCGCGATGCGTTCCGTGCAATGATCAAATCTGACGTTGATCTGTTGTTCTGTAATCGCGCCGAGATGCTGTCGATGTATGAGACAGATGATTTTGACGCGGCCTTGGCGCAAGCCGCCACAGAGGTTGCGATTGTTGCTTGTACCGACGCCGAAAACGGCGCGCATATTTTGTCTGGGACCGATCATTGGCACGTCGCTGCTGCGCCAGTTCAGATTGTTGATGCGACAGGTGCAGGTGATTTGTTCGCGGGCGCGTTCCTTTGGGCGCTTACGCATAATTACACCCTGTCTGATTGCGGGCGCGCTGGAAATATTGCGGCTGCCGAAGTCATTAGCCATATCGGCGCCCGACCTGAATCTGACTTGAGCACGCTTATTTCGCAGGCTGGGCTCGTGCCAGTCACATAGCGTTGATCAACGTATCAAAGTGCGCTGCCAGCCCAAAGTCGCGAGGCGCAAGGGGCGTGGCAGCGGCTTTTTCGTCGGCGGTCATCGGCATGTCTGCCTGTACCGCAGATCGAGCAGACCAAACCTTGGTAAATATTAAGTAAAGGCGCGCTTTTTCCGAGCCAATATATGTTGGGGGTGAGGCCCATCGGGCCGAGGGGGCTAGCCCCCTCTTTTACTCCCCGAGTTTGGCGTGAACTTCCGCGAGGTCGATTTCGCCAATGGGCATTTTGTTGCCGGGATTGTCAAAATCATATTGGAACAACTGGAAATCCTTTTTGTAAATTTCCCACATCAGGTGCATCGAGATATCATCAAAATAGTCTTCAACCGGATGTAATCGCTTGGGGCCATGCCCTTCGCTTTCGTTGAACCTTGGGATTGCGGTAAGGTCGACAGTATTTGGCGTTTCGATTTTGTCGAGAACCTGCTGCATGCCCTCGTTGAACTGTTCGGTCCAAAAAATCTTATCATAGCGCCCCCCGCTCACGATGAACGTGGACAGATGCCCAGACATCGCAGACCAGTGGATGTCAGGTTCCATAGGCCGCCGCCAGCGGATGGTGTCGCGTGCAAAAAGCAAAAACCGACGGAACGATTTGATTTGGTCAAATTCGAAACCGGTGTCTGGGTCGCCAACTTCGATTCCGTATTTCTGGATCAAAAGCGGGACAAGGTTGCCCCGATAGCGTTTGCCATTGCGCTGGATGCCGCAGATCTTGTCAAAGAACGATGACAAAATCCGCGTGTACGGGTTGCGGACGCAGGTAAATGAATAGCTGTCGTGGGCTTTGACATTGGCCGTGATCAGCGGTTGGCTGTCGTCCATCGCCCATTTGTGCATACCGCCTTTGGCGTCATGAATATCCCCGTCGAAAAACGTGCCATGGTCGGAATAATACATGATCTGCCCGATCGTAGAGCAGGCGCATTTGGGTACAACGCGGTAAACCACGCTTTCACTTTCGGTCATCCAAGTCCCGGGAAACCCCATTTATATCGTCTCCAATTACCTACACGTGCAGCATCAAATTGTTGTTTACGTCATAGTTGACACACAAGAGCAAAGAAACCCTGTATTTTCAACGCTTGTTCACGGTATTAGGTGTAAGCAATCATGGGTCCTGAGGTAAACTGTTTCCAGCATGGCAAAAATCGCTTTCATTCTTCTGTGTCATAAAGACCCTGACGCAATTATCCAGCAGGCGCAGCAGCTGACGGCTGTGGGTGATTTTATTGCGATCCATTTTGATGCCCGCGCCCCTGCGGCGGCGTTCGCGCAAATTCAGACTGCATTGGTAAATAACCCCAATGTGGTGTTCGCCAAAAAGCGTATTAAGTGCGGGTGGGGCGAATGGTCGTTGGTGCAAGCCACCCTTTATGCAGTGGAAGCAGCGGTCGACGCGTTCCCGCGTGCCACCCATTTTTATATGGTGTCCGGCGATTGCATGGCGATTAAGTCCGCGAAATATGCGCATCAGTTTTTGGACGATAACGATGTCGATTATGTTGAGAGCTTTGACTATTTTGAAAGCGAATGGATCAAGACCGGATTCAAGGAAGAACGGTTAATCTACCGCCACTTCTTTAATGAGCGCACACAAAAGCGTTTATTCTATGCGTCATTTTGGTTTCAGCGCCGGTTTGGTTTCACCCGCAAGGTGCCCGCCGATCTTCAAGTTATGATTGGATCGCAGTGGTGGGTGCTGCGTCGTCGCACGATCGAATGGATTATCGAATTCACCAAAAAGCGCAAAGACTGTCTCTTATACACATCTCCGAGCCCACGAGACCTCTCTACATCTCG
>CAJXTP010000285.1 GCA_913061335.1 uncultured Loktanella sp. | reverse complement strand
CGCTGGCGCAGGCGGATCTGATCGAAATCCGATGTGTTTTCGCGGAACGTCTGTTCTGTCCAGCTGCCGCTTTCAGCGTAATCATAGAACATTTTCGGCGTGCGCCGTTTGTGCAGGCGTTTAAGATCAGCGATGGTTGTGATGACGGGCATGATAATGGCCTTTTCGTTGAATTGGTATGAATGTGTTACCAATTTTGCAAAGTCGGCGCAAGTCGCAGTGATAGAGCCTCCGGCGGGAGTATTTTCAAAAAAGCGAGGCGGATTTACGCGCGGTGTGTTCCGTCAGCAAGGGTCTTCACAAACGCCAACACGTCCGCGACGCTTTCGCCCGCGCCGATTTTTTCGACAATGGCAGAGCCTACGACCGCGCCGTCCGCGATCGTTGCGATGTCTTGGGCGGCGTCTGGCGTTTTGATGCCAAAGCCCACAATGACGGGCAGGTCGGTTTGCGATTTGATCCGCGCGACCTCTGGCGCCACCACATTCGCTTGCGCGGACGCCGTGCCAGTAATGCCATTGACCGACACGTAATAGACAAAGCCAGATGTGTTTTGCAGCACCTTTGGCAGGCGCTTGTCGTCAGTGGTCGGCGTTGCAAGGCGGATAAAGTTGATACCAGCCGCCTGCGCCGGAATGCACAGTTCGTCTTCTTCTTCTGGCGGCAGGTCCACGATGATCAACCCGTCAACGCCAGCCTCTTTGGCTTGGGTAAGGAACGTTTCAACGCCGCAAGAATAGATCGGGTTGTAATAGCCCATCAGCACAATCGGGGTCGTGTCGTCAGTTTTGCGCAGCTCGCGGGCATATTGCAGAGTCTTTTGCAGGGTCTGACCGCCACCCAACGCACGTTGGCCAGCCAGCTGGATCGTAATGCCGTCGGCCATCGGGTCCGTAAACGGCAAACCCAGCTCAATGATATCGACGCCCGCAGCAGGCAGCCCTTTGACGATCTCGAGCCCTTTGTCATAATCAGGATCACCCGCCATCACATAGGCCACAAACGCCTTTTTACCGGCGGCATTCAGTTCTGCAAATTTGGCGTCAATCCGGCTCATGTCTGTCCCCTTAAAACTAGGCATCGTTTTGGGCCAACAAATGCGATAAATCAATGCCCCATTGCGCAAAGGGCCAATGGCTTCTAGAAGCAGCGCCATACATTAAGGAGAGTGCGCTATGGGTTTCAAGATGGGTATCGTGGGTCTGCCGAACGTCGGCAAATCAACCTTGTTTAACGCGTTGACCAAAACCGCAGCCGCACAGGCCGCCAACTTCCCGTTTTGCACCATTGAGCCCAATGTCGGCGACGTCGGTGTGCCAGACGCACGGCTTGATAAATTGGCAGCCATCGCGACCTCCAAAACCATCATCCCAACGCGCATGACCTTCGTCGACATCGCGGGCCTCGTTAAAGGCGCGTCCAAGGGCGAAGGCCTCGGCAATCAGTTCCTCGCTAACATCCGCGAATGTGACGCCATCGCCCACGTGCTGCGCTGCTTTGAAGACGACGACATCACCCATGTCGAAGGACGCGTTGACCCCGTTGAAGACGCCGAAGTCATCGAGACCGAATTGATGCTCGCCGATCTGGACAGCATCGAAAAACGGCTCGCGAACCTGCACCGCAAGGTCCGGGGCGGCGACAAAGACGCGGTCGACCAAGTCCGCCTTCTGGAACTGGCCAAAGCCGCGATTGAAACAGGGCAACCAGCGCGCACCTGCAAAATCGACGACGACGACGCCAAGCAGTGGAAAATGCTGCAACTGCTGACTTCAAAACCCGTTCTCTACGTCTGCAACGTCGAAGAAGACAGCGCAGGCACCGGCAACAGTCAGTCTGTGCGCGTCGCTGAAATGGCCGCATCGCAAGGCAACTCCGCCGTTGTGATCTCTGCGCGTATCGAAGAAGAAATCAGCCAGCTCGAGCCAGAAGAAGCAGACATGTTCCTTGGTGAAATGGGGCTAGAAGAACCAGGCCTCGACCGTCTAATCCGCGCTGGTTACGAGCTGCTGCACCTGCAAACCTACTTCACCGTTGGGCCCAAAGAGGCGCGCGCTTGGACCATCCGCGAGGGCACCTCCGCCCCGCAAGCCGCAGGCGTGATCCACGGCGACTTTGAACGCGGCTTCATCCGCGCCGAAACCATTGCCTATGATGATTTTGTAACTTTGGGCGGCGAACAACCCGCCAAAGTAGCCGGCAAAATGCGCGCCGAAGGCAAAACCTACATCGTCAAAGACGGCGACGTCCTGCACTTCTTGTTTAACACCTAAATCAGGGCTGATGCAGACGAAAACGGTGGTAATCGACAAGGTTTCTCCTCAAAACCGCCTGCAATTTTAGATAAACTCTAATCAACTAAAGCGCGATAGATCCATTTCTGAGTGAAGAATTCTTCAACAGTAACTGGAAATACGCATAATTGTTGAAGAGAGTGATGCCTGATCCGTACGTATCAGAAGTAAAATATCAAGGCGGCCCCTCGCTCGATTTTGTCGAAATTGCGGTGGACGCCGGCACAGATGTGTCTTCTATCTTCGTGACAATTTACAATCCTGATGGGTCTGTTCGATCCGTGAATGCGTTGGGCACGTCGGTTGGTACTCAATTTGGCCAAGACATTTACGTGATCGACACGGCGACGTCAGGCACGTTCAACGGGTTGCATAAATTTGGTGGCGTGGCGCTAGAACAGGACGGCACATTGGTGTCGTTTATCTCATTTGACAACGGATCACCGATCACGGCGACGGCCGGCATTGCCAATACATCGACGTCGACGCAAATCGGATTGGCCGGTGGTGGACGATCGCTAGAATCCACCGATGGCGGTGCGACCTATACCACCCAAGCGACACCGACGTCCGGTGCTATCCCGTGCTTATGTCTGGGCACGATGGTCGAGACCGCAACCGGACCTATCGCTGTTGAAACGCTAAAATCTGGCATGTTGATCCGTACGATTGATGGTCAGCTGCTTCCGCTGCGTCTTGTGATCAGACGGGACGTCGATGCGGTCGAATTGGATGCAAATCCAAAATTCCGACCCGTCGTCATAGCTGCGACTAGCCTCGGGAATGGGGTGCCAAATCGCGACCTTTGGGTGTCTCGTCAGCACCGGATGCTGGTCAGTTCACCAATCGTCGAACGCATGACTGGCTCACCAGATGCGTTGATCGCTGCCATCCACATGGTGCAAGCTGACGGCATTGCCATCGACAATGACGTGACCGAAGTGTCCTACTTTCATCTCCTGTTTGATGTGCATGCGGTGATAATCGCAAATGGTGCGGCGACCGAAAGCCTCTTTTTGGGGGCGGGGGCATTGGACGCAATTCACCCGGCCGCTGTGGCCGAAATGAAGGCGCTGTTCCCGGATCTGTTCGTGACTGACGCGCCACCATGCTCTGCGCGATTTATACCTAAGGGTCGTGTGCAGAAAAAGTTGGTTGAGCGCCATTGTCGCAATGAAAAACCGTTTCAAATACCGGTGCCCCGCGCTGTGCAAAACGGTGTGGGCGGCCTCCACTAAGTCCAACTTGCTAGATTGTTGAGGCGCGCGTTTATCTCCAGTTTGCACGAAGTTGTCCCGCAGAAACGGCTTATGCAAAACTTATGCAAAACTTATGCAAAACATACGGCGCAATTTCAGTGTTTTTGCCTCTTGCCCCGCTTTCAACTTACCCCTAAACGGGTCAGCGGAGACGTGGCCGAGTGGTCGAAGGCGCTCCCCTGCTAAGGGAGTATACGTTAACGCG
>CAJXTP010000284.1 GCA_913061335.1 uncultured Loktanella sp. | reverse complement strand
CCAAGGTTTCGGCCATTGCGGTATACATATTTGTGCGCATTTTAGAGTCTAATAAAGGCAAAGCGGGGTCCCAGTGGATATTTCCGTCGAGTAGTTCCATCACAAAGAACTGGGTGCCAAGCGGGCTGTTGTCACCGCTGAAGTGGTACATATGCGGGACGGGAACATCGGTTTTCGCCAAGGCTTGCATGACCTGAAATTCGCGGGCGACCTGATGCGCGCTTGGCAGCAGCTTGCCCATAGGTTTGGCGCGCAGGACGTAAGACCGTTTGCCGGATGCGATTTTGTAGGTCGGATTTGATTGGCCGCCACTGAACCGCGTAATCGTGTCTAACCCTGCGAAATTTGGCAGGCAGTCCGCCAAATAGTTGGACAATTCCGCATGGTCAAAATCGTGCAGTAGTTTGGTCATAGAGGTTTATCCTTGGTCGCTTTGGTTGACCTTAGCCATGCTGCGCCGCACAGTCTAGAAAACGAACAGGACGGTGATGTGATGGAAATGAACCTCGGGATTAATGCGCAAGTGGCCGCGTTGCGCGATCAGGTGGCGATGATGGTCCGCGACGAGATTGCGCCGCTTGATGCCGAATATCATTCGGAGGTGTCTGTGGGGGATCGCTGGCAATTCACTTCGCGCCAAACTGAAATCATGGAGACCCTGAAGGCCCGTGCCAAGGCTGCTGGTCTGTGGAACCTTTGGCTGACGGACAGCGAAAAGGGGTCAGGGTTGTCGACCGTTGATTACGCCCATCTGGCCGAGGAAATGGGCCGCGTGCATATCGCTGCTGAGGTGTTCAATTGTAATGCGCCTGACACCGGCAATATGGAGGTGTTCGAGCGTTATGGCACCGACGCGATGAAGGCCCGTTGGCTGGGTCCGTTGATGGATGGTTTGATCCGGTCCGCGTATCTGATGACCGAGCCTGATGTTGCCAGCTCGGATGCTACTAACATTGCGATGACATGTGTGCGCGACGGTGATGAATATGTGCTGAACGGCGAAAAGTGGTGGGCGACGGGTGCGGGCGATCCGCGCTGCGCTGTTTATATCATCATGGTCCGCACCGGTGACGCCGATACGCCAAAGCACCAGCGACATTCGATGATTGTTGTTGATGCGGCACTTGCAGGCATCGAGAAAATCCGCCCGATGCAGGTCTACGGTAGCGACGATGCTCCGCATGGTCATATGCACATGCGGTTCACCGATGTCCGCGTTCCGGTTGAAGATTTACTGCTGGGGGAGAGTCGCGGATTTGAGATTTCTCAAGGTCGTCTTGGACCGGGCCGCATTCACCACTGTATGCGCGCGATTGGGCAGGCAGAAGCCGCGTTGGAATTGATGTGCAAACGCGCATTGGCCCGCGAGGCGTTTGGCAAACAGCTGTCGCATCTGGGTGCGAATTTTGACATTATTGCTGAATGCCGGATGAAGATCGAACAGGCCCGTCTGCTGTGTCTAAAGGCGGCTTGGATGATGGATCAGGGCGATGCCCGTGCTGCCGCCCCGTGGATCAGTCAGATCAAGGTTGTGGCCCCGCGCATGGCGCTTGAGGTCATTGACGAGGCTGTGCAGATGCATGGCGCGATGGGTATTTCGCAAGACACGCCGCTTGCTGGTGCTTGGGCTGCGACACGCACATTGCGGTTGGCCGATGGTCCTGATGCTGTGCATCGCCGTCAAGTTGCCCGCGCCGAGCTGCGCAAACATACGCAGGAAAAGATGTGACCCCTTTCGTTTTCAACACCACGCCGAGCATTCGGATGGGCGCGGGCGAGATCGAAAATCTTGGCACGCTGTCACTGGAAATATGCACGGGCTGCGCGTTAATTGTGACTGACGCCGGCATGGTGCGAACGGGGATAGTGGCCCGCGCCGAGGCGATTTTGCAGCGGGCTGGCGTGGTCGTTAGAACCTATGCCGATGTCGTGGCTGATCCGCCTGAGGCGGTTGTGCTGGCCGCCGCAAACATGGCCAAGGGCTGCGGTTTGATCATTGGAATTGGCGGTGGATCATCGCTTGATGTGGCCAAGCTTGCCGCCCTTCTTGCGGGTAACGCGGGCACCCTTGCGGATGCTTACGGTGTGAACAAAGCGACCGGTCCGCGCCTGCCATTGATCGTTATTCCGACCACTGCTGGTACGGGATCAGAGGTGACCCCAATCGCGATTGTCACAACGGGTGCGTCTGAAAAGATGGGCGTGGTCAGCCCGCTGATTATCCCCGATATCGCCTTGTTAGACCCTGAATTGACCTACGATTTGCCTGCACATGTGACGGCTGCCACGGGTATCGACGCGATGGTTCACGCGATTGAGGCCTATGCCAGTGTTAGCCCCAATAACAATCCGGTTAGTCGTGCGTTGTCTGTTGAGGCGCTGCGTTTAATCGGTGGTGCGTTGGAGCGCGCTGTGACCCAACCCCGCGATGTTGCGGCGCGCGCAGATATGTTGCTAGGGTCGCTGTTGGCGGGTCAAGCATTTGCCAACAGTCCGGTTGCCGCGGTGCATGCATTGGCCTATCCGATTGGCGGACATTTCAAGGTGCCGCACGGCCTGTCGAACGCATTGGTGCTGCCGCATGTTTTGCGGTTCAATGCGCAGACGTATCCTGATGATTATGCCGCCCTTGCGCCGCATGCATTTGCTGGTGGCCCTGCCACAGCCGACGGACTAATTGACGGGCTGGTCGCGCTGTCAAAGGCGTGTGGTTTGCCGCAAACATTACGCGATGTAGGGATTAGTGCGGCTGATCTGCCCGGCCTTGCCGCCGACGCCATGAACCAAACCCGCCTGTTGGTGAACAACCCGCGCCACGTGAGTTACGACGATGCGTTGGCAATTTATGAGGCCGCTTTATGACCCGTCCAGTGCCCAATTCCCGTTCTGATTATGTCGTGTTCCAAACCATTACGACCCGCTGGTTCGACAATGATATTTACGGTCATATGAACAACGCGGTGCATTATCAGCTGTTTGATACGGCGGTGAATGGACACCTTATGTCAGCGGGTGTGCTTGATCTGAAATCCAGCCCGTCGGTGTTTTTGGTGGTGCAGAACAGCTGCGATTATTTTGGTGAATTGGCGTTTCCCGACCTGATCACGGCTGGCGTTCGCGTTGCGCATTTGGGCAAAAGTTCGGTCACTTATGACATCGGATTATTTCGCAATGACGCTGTCGAGGCCGCCGCACAGGGCCAGTTCGTTCACGTCAATGTTGACCGTGAAACGCGGCAGTCGGTTCCGATTGGGGATGCTGCGCGTCAGGTTTTGTCGGCCATGAGAATGGGTGCCTAGGACGGTGTCCGCAGCGTATCCCCGAATGCCAAGATTGGGCTAAGTTCGATAATCTGCCCAGCGCCGCTTTCGTCACCAGCGTTACGATCTGCCACGATACGCGCGGCTTTTACGCCAATCTCGCGGCGGCAAGCATCCATTGTAGCCAACTGCCGTGGCAATCCGTCTAGCAATTCAACGCCATTAAAGCCCGCAAGCCCAACCGAGTTGGGGACGTCGACGCCCGCCTCAAGTAGGTACAAAAGTCCGCCTGCGCCGATCATATCGTTTGAATAGTACAAGAAATCCAAGTCTGGGGTGCGCGCCAGCATGGCGGCAGTCATTTCACGACCTTTTGCCAACGCGGAACCGCCTGAGTAGAATTCTTGATCTGCGATCTCAATTCCGGCCTTGGCGAGCGTCCTTGTGAACCCTTCGAACCGTTTGCGTGCGCGGTGATCCAGCGGCATTTTGGTGCCCATAAAGCCAATGCGCTTGTAACCAGCTGCGATGATCGCTTCTGCCATTTTGCGACCCTGTCTCTTATACACATCTGACGCTGCCGACGAATAGA
>CAJXTP010000283.1 GCA_913061335.1 uncultured Loktanella sp. | reverse complement strand
TATCTTGCCGAGAAAATTCTACTTTTGAACACCACTAATTTTTGGGGGGATTACCCCTCGACCCAGCTGGAACGGCCTTACCAATATAAATCGGATGACCATACTGTAGGCGGTTCAGTTCTGCATACTTGGAATAAACTTCAAGCTTTCCAGTGTAGTACAGAGCATAGACGCCAACACCAAAAAATCTTTCGGGAGGTGGCAGCTTATGAACAGGAGTTCCATTAAAGAACCTGACTGCATCCTTAATCATCTCTTCAAGTTCGCGGTTTCTGTAGATGTGTTCGGATCTATCAAACGGGTGATTTTTCATTTAGGCATTCTCATCTTATGTTTAGCGCTAAGGAACCATTAGGGATCACTGGCGCTCAAACGCCATACATGACTTATCTAGCTTCGCTCCTTTCAAGTAAACTCTTGATCAAGAGCGAAACAGCCGTGCAAAAATACTTCGGCGCGGTTTAGCTATTGGGTTGTCGCGTTGGTCCGTTATTATGGCAAGCGCTTGTCTAGGATCTGAGCTCTGGCGTTCGATATGTTCGCGAAGCAGCTTAGCTTCGACCGACACCTGACAGCTTGGCAAACAGGCCCCTTGTGCCCCTCAACAAACGCTCGTTTTTGGAACGACCCCAAAACATCTGGTTTAACGCTGCCACAAACCCCGTTCAAAACCCAAGCGGTTATTGAACGTTTTTGCCTCTGCCGTATTAGCAGAGATTAGCCGCAGTGCAGAAAATCGTAAAGAGGGCTCAGACCTGCCGTTCGCTGCAGTTTGCATAGATGTCGGCAAAGGGCCGTGAGTTACAGTTTGATTGTTCGGTGATGCTAACTTGCTGCGATGCGGAGAACATATTTTTCAGCCGACCTTACCCAATTACTCATCTTTCCGCCAAGATGGTCGACCTTAGCGCCCTATCGTATCCCTCAAAGCAAAAACGCCGCCTACTATGCGGCGTTAATTTCTTCAAATTTATCCCACGTTTTCAATGATTGGCAAAAATAGCCTACTAAAGTGGCAGTCAATTCATGCCTTTTGGCAGAGATTGACCGTCACTTTCAAAACACAAATTGTCGCTTACTCCCCTACCCGCATTTGGAAAACCCGCAAGATCCGCAGGTCATGCAACCTTCAACCATGCGGATATCATAGGCGCCGCAAGATGAGCAGGCCTTGCCCTTTGGCTTGACGTTTATCGCAACCACGTCGGCCTGCGGGTCGGACTTCAACCCCATGCCTTCGCCAGCCAAGAACCCCGTTGCGATCATGTGCTTTTCCATGACCCCACCGATAGCCGCCAAAATGGACGGCACGTATTTGCCTTGCATCCATGCGCCGCCACGTGGGTCGAACACGGCCTTAAGTTCTTCGACAACAAACGACACATCGCCGCCGCGCCGGAACACCGCTGAAATCATCCGTGTCAGCGCAACCGTCCACGCAAAGTGTTCCATGTTCTTGGAGTTAATAAACACCTCAAACGGGCGGCGATGCCCTGCGACCACAAGATCATTCACAGTGATATAAATCGCGTGCTCTGAATCAGGCCATTTTAGCTTATAGGTCGCGCCTTCCAGCTCGGTCGGACGGTCCAACGGCTCTGACATATAAATGACTTCGCCCTCGCTGGCAGTGCCAACAGGTGCATCTTCAGCCACGACAAGCGCCGGTTTTTCTTCGGACACCGACAAAACAGACCCTGTCACATCGTTAGGGCGATATGTCGTACATCCCTTACATCCCTGATCCCACGCGGCCATATAGACCTCTTTGAAATCGTCAAAGCTAATGTCTTCGGGGCAGTTGATCGTTTTGGAAATCGAGCTGTCGATCCATTTCTGTGCAGCGGCCTGCATGCGCACATGATCCAGCGGGGCCAGCGTCTGAGCGTTCACAAAATAATCCGGCAGCGGTGCGTCACCCTTCAAATCACGCCACATCTGCACGGCGTAATCAACAACCTCTTCCTCAGATCGCGTGCCGTCCTTTTGCAATACCTTGCGGGTGTAGGCATAGGCAAACACAGGCTCGATGCCCGACGACACATTGCCAGCATACAACGAGATCGTGCCAGTTGGCGCAATCGACGTCAGCAACGCATTGCGGATACCGTGCTTTCGGATCGCGTCACAAACATCCGCATCCATCGTCTGCATCGTACCCGACGCCAGATATTTCTCGGCATCAAACAACGGAAACGCGCCCTTTTCCTTGGCCAAGTCCACAGACGCCAGATATGCGGCGCGTGCGATCGCGTGCATCCAAACGTCCGTCTGACGCGCCGCCTCTTCAGAACCATAACGCAAACCAACCATCAACAATGCATCGGCCAGCCCCGTCACGCCAAGACCGATCCGGCGCTTGGCCTTGGCTTCAGCTTCCTGCTCTGGCAGCGGAAACTGCGACGCATCAACGACGTTGTCCATCATGCGCACAGCCGTGGCGACCAAATCGGTCATCATCTGGGTGTCAAACCTTGCCGCATCGCCAAACGGATCGGCAACAAGCCGCGCCATGTTGATCGACCCAAGCAAGCACGCGCCATAAGGCGGCAATGGCTGCTCACCGCACGGGTTCGTCGCCGCAATCGTCTCGCAATACGACAGGTTGTTGGCCTTATTGATCCGATCGATGAAAATCACACCCGGTTCGGCATAGTTATAGGTGGACTGCATAATCGCGTCCCACAAATCGCGGGCCTGCACGGTCTTATAGACCTCACCCTTGAACACCAAATCCCAAGGCTTGTCAGCTTTGACGGCGTCCATAAACGGATCAGTGATCAGAACAGACATGTTGAACATGCGCAAACGGGCAGCGTCAGATTTGGCCGTGATGAAGTCAAATACATCGGGGTGGTCGCAACGCATCGTCGCCATCATCGCACCGCGACGCGATCCAGCAGACATGATCGTGCGGCACATCGCGTCCCACACATCCATGAACGACAGCGGGCCAGACGCATCAGCGGCCACGCCTTTGACGGCAGCACCCTTGGGGCGCACCGTGCTAAAATCATAGCCGATACCACCGCCCTGCTGCATTGTCAGCGCGGCTTCTTTGAGCATGTCAAAAATGCCGCCCATGCTGTCGGGGACTGTGCCCATAACAAAGCAGTTGAACAACGTCACAGATCTGGCCGTGCCCGCGCCCGCTGTAATACGGCCCGCTGGAAGGTATTTGAAATCTTCCAAGGCGTCATAAAACTTTGGCGCCCAAACGGCTGGATCAGCCTCAACAGACGCAAGCGCGTTGGCGATCCGGTGCCATGTTTGGGTCACATCGGCATCAATCGGCGTGCCATCGGCATCTTTAAACCGATATTTCATATCCCAAATTTGTTCGGCGATCGGGGCAGCAAAGCGGGACATGGGCGATCCTTTAAAGTGATTCTGGTGATAGATGCGAGATGTGGATAGATAGGTCCGCACATAGAGGAGGTCAATTTCAAACCTACGCTGTGCGTTCGATCTTTCTTAACATATCATAAACTGATAAACCAAGCGCAAACACCACATCTAGGGGTAAAATTTGTCTAACCACATAAATATGGTAAAATTATCCGTCGGAACCGAAGACGTGGCCGGCCTTGCTGCGTGGCAGATGACCAAACGCGCACAGGCCGCTGACGGAATGCCGCAGCACGTAACCCGCATGTGGCCAAAACGAAGCGACGAAATCCTCGACGGTGGATCAATTTATTGGGTGATCAAAGGGGTGATCTTGTGCAGGCAGAAAATCCTACGGCTCGACGAAAAAATCGGGGCTGACGGCATCCGGCGCTGCGCTATCGTCAGTGACCCACAACTGGTCCGCGTCGCAGCCACCCCAAAACGGGCATTCCAAGGCTGGCGCTACTTTC
>CAJXTP010000282.1 GCA_913061335.1 uncultured Loktanella sp. | reverse complement strand
CCCTGCCATGCCGTAGTTGCCAGCGCCAAACGATCCGCCGACAACCATGGTGATTTTTGGCACCGATGTGGTGGCGACTGCGGTAACCATCTTGGCTCCGTGGCGCGCGATGCCTTCGTTCTCGTATTTCTGTCCAACCATAAAGCCGGTGATGTTTTGCAGGAATATCAGTGGGATTTTGCGTTGGCTGCACAGCTCCACGAAATGCGCGCCTTTTTGGGCGGCCTCTGAGAATAGCACACCATTGTTGGCAATGATCCCGCAAGGATAGCCGTCGATATGCGCAAACCCTGTCACAAGCGTATCCCCAAAGCGGGCTTTGAATTCGTCGAAGTCGGAATTGTCGACGATGCGTTTGATGACTTCACGGATGTCGTAGGGCGTGCGCAGGTCGGCTGGGACCACATCGTACAGTGTGTCGGGGTCCAGTTTTGGCAGGATCGGATCGCGGCGCAGTGGGCTTGCGGGCCGGATCGCACAGTTCGCGACGGCTTGGCGCGCAAGTGCCAGCGCATGGGCGTCGTCTTCGGCCAGATAGTCGGCCACGCCAGACAGGCGCGTGTGCACATCGCCACCGCCAAGATCTTCGGCGCTGACGACTTCACCTGTGGCGGCTTTAACCAAGGGCGGACCTGCCAGAAAGATCGTGCCTTGGTCGCGCACAATGATTGAGACGTCAGCCATCGCGGGCACATATGCGCCCCCTGCCGTGCAGCTACCCATCACAACGGCGATCTGCGGGATGCCTGCGGCAGACATGTTTGCTTGGTTATAAAATATCCGGCCAAAGTGGTCGCGGTCGGGGAATACGTCGTCTTGGTTGGGCAGGTTCGCGCCGCCGCTGTCGACAAGATAAACGCAGGGCAGATTGCAGGCTGCCGCGATCTCTTGGGCGCGCAGGTGTTTCTTGACGGTCATCGGGTAATAGGTGCCGCCTTTGACGGTCGCGTCATTACACACGATCATGACTTGGGTGCCGGATACGGTGCCGATGCCTGCGATCACACCCGCACATGGAGCCGCCCCGTCGTACATGCCATGCGCTGCAGTTGCCCCGATTTCCAAGAACGGCGATCCGGCATCAAGCAGGTTGGCCACGCGGTCGCGCGGTAGCATCTTGCCACGGCCCACATGACGGGCACGCGATTTATCGCCGCCACCAGCCGCAGCATGGGTTGCGGCGTCGGTCACAAGGGTCAGCGCGTCTAAGTGAGCTTGACGAGTCATTCGAATGCCCCGCAATTGTAATTTACATAACTTCCGAGCGGGATTTCACATCGGGCTCTCAGGCGCCCCTCCAAATCAGATGCGAAACGCGCGGTCTCAAAGGCGCGGCAGTATATTTCGACAATATCGCCTTCACGACCTCGAGAAGCCCCCTGCCCATAATGGGCTGTCTGATATTCACATTTGACGTCTCGAAATTTTTGCCAGCTTGCAACAGTCGACGCTAACAATGGTTCGCTTAGATTTCCGGCTTCCGTCGTAAAAAAATTAGTGTCGGCGTTTGATAGCAAATCCACGACCACATCCATGCGCCATTCCCAATACTCCGTTTCAAGACTAACACAGGTCATCAACGCAACCCGGTCGATCCGATCTCCATGGCAATCAGCTTGGGCTTTGCCTGGGCATGTCTCTAAAGCGGATGTGCGGCCTTCAACTTGGGGCAAAGCGAACGCGTTGTGAACGCAATCCGACATAGCTCTTGCATCAATATTAAAGCCATTCAGGGAAATTTCCGGTGGCTCTTCGAGCGGACCTGCCATTAGAGAACTTGGGAGCACAACCAGAGCTATGACTTTTAATGCCAAAATTTGCTTCGTACCCAAATTATCTTTGGTAAGCTCGCACATCACATGGCCCCCATCATTTCGCGGCCGATCAACATGCGGCGTATTTCGGATGTGCCTGCGCCGATTTCCATCAGTTTGGCGTCGCGGAACAAGCGTGCCACGGGCGCGTCGGCCAGAAAGCCTGCGCCGCCCATTGCTTGCACGGCTTGGTGGGCCTGAACCATCGCTTGCTCGGATGCATAAAGGCAGCAGGCGGCCGCGTCTTGGCGGGTCACGGTGCCTTTGTCGCAGGATCGCGCCACTTCATAGACATAGGCGCGCGCAGAGTTCATCGCGGTGTACATATCGGCAATCTTGCCCTGCATCAGTTGAAAGTTCCCAATCGGCTGGCCGAATTGTTTGCGGGACGACAGGTAGGGCATGATTTCGTCCAGACAGGCCGCCATGATCCCAAGTCCGATGCCAGCCAGAACAACGCGCTCGTAATCAAGGCCGGACATCAGGACGCGGACGCCCTTACCCTCTTCGCCGAGCACGTTTTCGAAGGGCACGCGCACGTCGTCGAATATTAGCTCGGCTGTATTGGACCCACGCATCCCGAGTTTTTCAAAATGCGGTGATGTGCTAAAGCCGACCATGTCTTTTTCAATCAAAAACGCGGTGATGCCTTTGGCCCCTGCGTCAGGGTCCGATTTGGCGTAAACGATCAGCGTGTCGGCTTCTGGCCCGTTTGTGATCCAGTATTTGTTGCCATTCAGGCGGTAGTGATCGTTGCGTTTTTCAGCGCGCAGCGACATCGATACGACGTCTGAGCCTGCGCCTGCTTCGGACATTGCAAGTGCGCCGACGTGATCGCCCGATACCAGTTTGGGCAGGTATTTCGCCTTTTGATCGTCAGTCCCGTTCAGTTTGATCTGATTGACGCATAGGTTGGAATGCGCCCCGTAGGACAGCGACACCGATGCGCTGGCGCGTGCAATTTCTTCGACCGCGACGGTGTGCGCCAGATAGGACATGCCTGCGCCGCCGAATTCTTCGGGGACGGTCACGCCGAGCAACCCAAGATCGCCCATCTCTTTCCAAAGCTGGGACGGAAACAGGTTATCCGCGTCGACCTGAGCGGCCATCGGTTTGATGCGCTCTTGCGCCCAAGCATGCACAACATCGCGCAGGGCGTTGGTGTCTTCGCCCAAATCAAAGGTCATAGTGGCGTGAAACATCGGATATATCTCGCTTAATTGAACAGGTGTTCATTTATAGGCGCGCTGTACCGCCTGAGTCCACCGATTTATCTTAGGCGGCCTGAAAAACAGCGCTGACCTCTGCGCGAATGATCCCCGCAATCTGTGCGCAATCGTCCAAGCTGAATGTCAGTGGCAGTCGCATGTCAATAATGCCTGCAAGAATACGGTCCGACGCGGGCAACGGCGCCGACTGTGCGTAGCGCCAACTGTCGTAGCGGCTGGTAAAGCCTGTGGGCTCAGCACCACCGAACCATTTCAATTCGACCCCCCGGGCTGCGCAGCGCTGCAATACGTCTTGGACTTTGGCCTGATCCCAATCCAGCAGCAGGAATTGGAATGAAGATGCGACAAAGGATTCTTGTGCGGGCCGGTGCGGCAGTTTTAGCCCAGCCACGTCAGCCAGCCCTTCGGCCACCACCGCATAGCGATCGTTCCAGCGTTTGGCTTGTGTGGCGAGGTCGCACAGTTGTGGACGCAGGATCGCGGCGCGCAGATTATCCATGCGGCCCGAAATATTGGGTGTCTCGTATTTGATCTGTGCAAATGCTTCGGGTGGCGGTGCTGCGAGGTGTTTTTCAAACAGCATATAGCTCCCCGATAACATGATCGCGCGGGCCATTCCGTCGGCGTCATCCGAGATAAGCAAGCCGCCCTCGCCAGAATTCACATGCTTGTAGGTTTGCGTCGAATAGCAGCCAAACTTGCCCCAACGCCCCGAAGGCACGCCGTCCCACGCGGCCCCCATGGTATGCGCGCAGTCTTCGATCACGATCACGCCTGCCGCGTTACACATATCCATCAAGGCAGTCATGTCGCAGATGTGT
>CAJXTP010000281.1 GCA_913061335.1 uncultured Loktanella sp. | reverse complement strand
GGCCTACGAAGCCTTGCCCGTAGGGTTTGAATTGTTTGATGCTGGTGACCTTCCGGGAGTCCCGTTGCACATCAATCCGACGAATGCCGACGTGGATGCTTTCGGAAACTTTCCGATGAACGGTCTGGACAATGGTATCTACACTTCTGAAAATGCAGCCGCCCTCGTTGGCCGGTCAGGGGATAGTATTTTCATCGCGTTTCGCGGCACCAACGACAATAATGGTTCGATCACACCCGATGTATTCAACTGGTTCACAATCGAGCAACATTTTCGCGAATACGCCCCACTATTCGAAGCATTGCAGACCTATCTTAACAATAATGCCAATGACAGCATCGAGAAGGTTTACGTCACCGGCCACAGTCTCGGAGGGGCCATGGTGCAAGCCTTCATCGAAACTTATGGTGACGAATTTGCAGGGACGGCAGTAGAAGGGGTCACATTCGCAAGCCCCGGATACCCACGCGATAGTAGCCTCCCTGACGAACTTCCGCATCCGGTATTTACTGAAAGTGGCCTCTCCAACCTCCGTATTTCCGGCGACAAAGTGCCTTGGGCGAATGCAGACGTTATCAATGATCTGCCCTTTGTTGATGTCAGTGATCGTTTGACATATGGAGATGTCACAACGATCAAACACAACCTGCCCGCCGGTACCGATTTACATTCGATGCGGCTCTATCGCGACTTTGTTCTATTTTTCGATGATCAAAAAATCCAGTCAACCTACCAAAATAATACGGATTACGAAACCATCATCACCCACGTTCAGGTCATCGAACCGGGCAACTTCCTTATGGGGGCAGCTAACGACGTAATCTACGGCGGCAGCGGTTGGGAAATTATCCTTGGTGGCGATGGCAATGACGTTATCAATGGCCAAAAGGGCAATGACTTTATCAAAGGTGGCAACGACAACGACACCATCTGGGGGGCAAACGGGTTAGATTATATCGAAGGTGGGTCCGGCAATGACACCATCAAAGGCGGCAAGAAAAAAGATGAACTTCACGGCGGCATTGGCGATGATGTGATGTATGGCGAGGTCGGCGAAGACGACATCTTTGGCGATGCCGGAAATGACATCATCTGGGGTGGTAATGATAACGACACCATCAACGCGGGCATCAACCACGACACCGTTTATGGTGGCGAAGGCGAAGACACTATCAAAGGTGACTGGGGCCAGGATACCATCTATGGCGGCGACGGAATTGATGTAATCAATGGCAACCAAAAGGACGATCTGATCTACGGTGATGACGGCAATGATTTTCTTTATGCTGGCAGCGGTGAAGACGTCGTCTTTGGCGGGAACGACAAAGACCGTATCCTCGGCGGCGCAGATAACGACCGTTTATATGGCGGAAATCAGAACGACATCATCTATGGCAATGGTGGTGACGACACGATCAAAGGCGGAGATGGCAAAGATACGATCTATGGCGGCGACGGCGAAGATACTATCTATGGTAACAAAAAACACGATGTGATGTATGGCGGTGCTGACAAAGACACTTTCGTCTTCAACTCCGTCGCAGAGACAGCATCCACTGGTTTTTTTGCAAACGCCGATGTCATTAAGGATTTCAGTGTGGGTGGCATCGATGATGTCATAGACCTAAGCGAAATTGACGCCAAATGGGGCCGGTCTTTTGGTGGGAACCAAAGCTTCGATTACAAGCAAGAAGATGACTTCACTGGCACCAAAGGCGAACTGCGCATTGAGGTCGAGGGCAATCAAACTGTGATTCAAGGGGATACGAACGGCAACGGTAAGGCCAATTTCGAAATCATACTGTCAGGGCAGCATATCCTTACAGAAGACGACTTTATCCTTTAAGCAATGCACCATCAAGGCGGGGCGGGTGCACCGCGACTTGCGCCCGCCCCCCACACACCCTTATATCTATCGGAACTGACCTGAAGGCATAGTCCATGACCCAATATCTCGAGTTCGAAAAACCGCTTGCTGAAATCGAAGACAAAGCCGAAGAGCTGCGCGCGCTCGCCCGCGATAACGAAGAGATGGACATCGAAGCCGAGATCACGGCCTTGGACAAAAAAGCCGTCGAGATGAAGGCCACGCTGTACAAAGACTTGACCGCTTGGCGCAAATGCCAAGTCGCACGTCACCCCGAACGGCCACATTGCCGCGACTATATCAACGCGCTGTTCACCGAATACACGCCGCTTGCAGGCGACCGGAATTTTGCAGACGATCACGCTGTCATGGGCGGGATTGGGCGGCTTGACGGGCGCGCGATCATGGTTATTGGCCATGAAAAAGGCAACGACACCAAATCGCGCATTGAACGCAACTTTGGCATGGCCCGCCCAGAAGGTTATCGCAAAGCGATCCGCCTGATGGAACTGGCCAACCGCTTTGGGCTGCCGGTTATTACGCTCGTCGACACACCGGGCGCATACCCCGGCAAAGGCGCCGAAGAACGCGGTCAATCAGAAGCCATCGCACGGTCCACGGAAAAATGCCTCGACCTCGGCGTGCCACTGATCTCTGTTATTATCGGCGAAGGCGGCTCTGGCGGGGCCGTGGCATTTGCAACTGCCAGCCGTGTGGTCATGCTCGAACACTCGATCTATTCGGTCATCAGCCCCGAAGGCTGCGCATCGATCCTCTGGAAAGACGGCGGTAAAATGCGCGAAGCGGCAGAAGCCCTGCGTCTGACCGCGCAAAACCTAATTGAACTGGGCGTCTGCGACCATATCATCCCAGAACCCGCAGGCGGCGCGCACCGCGACAAAGATGCGGCGATTGCGTCAGTCGGGTCCGCAATTCAGGCAATGCTGTCAGAAATGGATGGCCAATCCGCCGTGCAAATCCGCAACGACCGACGCACGAAATATCTGGCTCTTGGATCCAAAGGGCTGGCAGCTTAACCGCCTACTGGCCTACCACAGCGTCTTTTCAGCCCGCGCAGTCCATGTCGCGTCATAAGATACTGCGTCAAAGCCTGCCTCGGCCTCGGCCAGCATTTCGCCAATTGTCGGCAGTCCGGCGCCATGATCTTCGCCCGACCACGTTTGCGCACGCATCAACGCACGGGCGCATTGGCTATATACCTCGGCCACATGGATCACGATCACACTGCGCGGGGTCCGGCCTCGGTCATCAAACAGGGCCACAATATCCGCATCAACGCGCACCTCTGCGGTGCCATTCACGCGGACTACAGCGTTTGATCCTTGCACCATGAACATCAGACTGACACGCCCGTCAGCCACAATATTGCGCAGGCTATCCATCCGGTTATTGCCACGCCAATCAGGCATCAGCAGCGTCTTTTGGTCTGCGATCCGAACCACAGGACCATCGTCGCCGCGCGGGCTGCCATCGGTGCCAGCTGGGCCAACCGTCGACAGCACGCACAACCGCGACGCAGCGATCCACTTGGCATAAAGCGGGGTCATATGATCCGCGACCTTGATAATCGACGGCTTGGCAGGCGTGCCATATAACGTCTCTAACGTGGCGATATCGGTGACTTTAGCCATGGAATCCGGCCTCAGCCGCAAGCGCATCTGAACGAGCTTCAACATCCGCTTCCAGCTTTCCCATGAACTGTTTCACAGGCATTCCCGGCGCAATCACAGGCAAAAAATCAACAACAGCAACACCGGGCGCACGGTAAAATCCGCGCTTGGGCCATAGAACACCAACATTCGTGGCAACCGGATAACACGGTTGCCCCATATCGCGATACAAGGCCCCAACGCCGATTTTGTACGGCGCCTTCACACCCGGAGCAATGCGCGTCCCTTGGGAATAAATAATCAACTGACCGGGCAACGCAGTCCCGCTTTTGACATCCGCCAGCATCTTTTTGATCGCAGCACCGCGCTGGCCACGCTTAACGGGAATACAACC